>NZ_JBIVNJ010000043.1:0-13825 GCF_044753585.1 Streptomyces sp. NPDC088354
GGGGCAGATCTTCGTGAAGGGCGAGGTCATCAAGACCGTGCCGGAGTCGAAGATCGTGGAGACCCTCATCGAGGAGGCCATGAAGCTCGCCGAGCAGATGGAAGCCGACGGCATCGCCTCCGGCGAGCCCTCCGTCTCCGTCAGCTGACCCCCTCCCCCCGCATGCGCACCGTCCCGCCCCTGTCGCCGCTCCCGTCCCGGGATGCGGGCGGCAGGGGCGGAACGCGCTGCGGCGGGGTAAAGTTCGGGGACTTCCCCGACCACCGCTGCCCGTACGGTGAGGCGCCCACGTGTTGACGACCACGACGACCAAGGTCCTGGAACCCGGAGAACTCGACGCCGTCCTCGCGGTGCTCGACCGGGACCCGGTGGCCAACGCCTTCGTCGCCTCCCGGGTCGCCGTCGCCGGGCTCGACCCGTGGCGACTCGGCGGCGAGTTGTGGGGCTGGTACTTCGGTGGCCGGCTGGAGGCCCTGTGCTACGCGGGCGCCAACCTCGTGCCCATCTGCGCCGGCCCCGAGGCCGTGCGCGCCTTCGCCGACCGGGCGCTGCGCTCGGGCCGCCGCTGCTCGTCGATCGTCGGCCCCGCCGAGTCCACCGCCGCCCTGTGGTCGCTGCTCGAACGCAGCTGGGGACCGGCCCGTGAGATCCGTGCCCACCAGCCGCTGATGGTCACCCGGGCCCTGCCCGCCGACGTCGAACCCGACCCCGGGGTGCGCCGGGTGCGGCGCGACGAACTGGACCTCATCATGCCCGCGTGCGTGGCCATGTTCACCGAGGAGGTCGGGGTCTCCCCGCTCGCCGGCGACGGCGGCCTGATCTACCAGGCGCGGGTCGCCGAACTCGTCTCCACCGGGCGCTCGTTCGCCCGTATCGAGGACGGCCGGGTGGTGTTCAAGGCCGAGATCGGCGCCGTCACCCGGCACGCCTGCCAGATCCAGGGCGTCTGGGTCGACCCCGACTACCGGGGCCGTCGGCTCTCCGAGACCGGCATGGCGGCCGTGCTCAACTACGCGCTGCGCGACGTCGCGCCCGTGGCCAGCCTCTATGTCAACGACTTCAACGCGCCCGCCCGGGCCGCCTACCGCCGCGTCGGGTTCACCGAGGTCGGCGCTTTCATGAGCGTCCTGTTCTAGTAGTGTCGCCGCCCATGGATGACGTGGCGGTCGAGCCGATCGACCTGGCGGCGCGGGTGGACGAGGCACTGGCCGTCCAGGCGGTCGCCTTCGGGCTGGGCGCGGAAGAGGTCGCCATCCGCCGCCAGATCGTGCTGCGCCACCTCGGCTTCCCCGGTGTTCGCGCGCTCGGCGCCCTCGCCCCGGACGGACGGCTGGCCGGCTTCGTCTACGGCATGCCCAACCACCGCACGCACTGGTGGTCCACCGTCGTCGAGCCCTACCTGCGCCGCACCGGCACCGACGACTGGCTCGACGACGCCTTCACCATCACCGAACTGCACGTCCACCCCGACTTCCAGTGCCGCGGCATCGGGCGCACGCTGATCACCGCCATCACCGACGCCGCCACCCAGCCGCGCAGCATCCTGTCCGCCATCGACACCGAGAGCCGGGCCCGGCGCCTGTACCGCGCCCTCGGCTACACCGACCTCGCGCGGCCGGTGCACTTCCCGAGCGCCACCAGTCCGTACGCCGTGATGGGCGCCTGGCTGCCGCTCCTGCGGTAAACGGTTTCCGGCCGCACCCGGCGGGTCGATATCCTCGCCGCAACGGCACGAAACCCCCTGGAGAGCCCCATGGTCCTGCGCATGTCCCGGCTGATGCTCAAGACGCTGCGCGACGACCCGGCCGACGCCGAGACCGCGAGCCACAAGCTCCTGGTCCGGGCCGGATACGTCCGCCGCTCCTCGGCGGGGGTGTGGACCTGGCTGCCGCTCGGCAAGCGGGTCCTGGAGAACGTCTCGCGCGTCGTCCGCGAGGAGATGGACGCCATCGGCGGCCAGGAGGTCCTCCTGCCCGCACTGCTGCCGCGCGACAACTACGAGGTGACGGGCCGCGCCGGCGAGTACGGCGACCTGCTCTTCCAGCTCCGCGACCGCAAGGGCGCCGACTACGTGCTCGGCCCCACGCACGAGGAGATCTTCACCCAGCTCGTCAAGGACCAGTGCGCGTCCTACAAGGACCTGCCGGTGATCCTCTACCAGATCCAGACCAAGTACCGCGACGAGGCCCGGCCCCGCTCCGGCGTCCTGCGCGGCCGCGAGTTCCAGATGAAGGACTCGTACTCGTTCGACACCACCGACGAGGGCCTGGCCGAGGCGTACCGCCTGCACCGCGAGGCGTACATCAAGATCTTCTCCCGCCTCGGCTTCGACTTCCGGATCGTCTCCGCCGTCTCCGGCGCCATGGGCGGCTCGGCCTCCGAGGAGTTCCTCGCCCCCGCCGCGGCCGGCGAGGACACCTTCGTGGACTGCCCCGCGTGCGACTACGCGGCCAACACCGAGGCCGTCACCACGGTGGTGCCCCCGGTCGAGGGCGTGGACCACCCGGCCCTGGAGGAGGTGGACACCCCCGACACCCCGACCATCGAGACCCTGGCGGCGCACCTGGGTGTCCCGGCCTCCGCGACGCTGAAGAACCTGCTGGTCAAGGTCGACGGTGAGATCGTCGCCGTCGGCGTCCCCGGCGACCGCGAGGTCGACCTCGGCAAGCTCGGCGAGCACCTCGCCCCGGCCGAGGTCGAACTCGTCACCGCCGAGGACTTCACCGGCCGCCCGGACCTGGTCCGCGGCTACGTCGGCCCGCAGGGCCTGACCGGCGTCCGCTACCTCGCCGACCCCCGCGTCGCCCCCGGCACGGCCTGGGTCACCGGCGCCAACAAGCCCGACACGCACGCCCGCAATGTCGTCGTGGGCCGCGACTTCGAGGTCGACGAGTACCTCGACGTCGTCACGGTCGAGCCCGGCGACCCCTGCCCGCGCTGCGGCGCCGGCCTCAAGCTGGACCGGGCCATCGAGATCGGCCACATCTTCCAGCTCGGCCGCAAGTACGCCAACGCCTTCGAGCTCGACGTCCTCGGCCAGAACGGCAAGCCCGTCCGGGTCACCATGGGCTCCTACGGCATCGGCGTCTCCCGCGCCGTCGCCGCGCTCGCCGAGCAGACCGCCGACGCGCAGGGCCTGTGCTGGCCGCGCGAGATCGCCCCGGCCGACGTCCACATCGTCGCGGCGGGCAAGGCCCTGCAGACCGAGCTTGCGCTCGAGGTCGCGGAGAAGCTGCACGCCGCGGGCGTGCGGGTCATCGTCGACGACCGTGCGGGCGTCTCGCCCGGCGTGAAGTTCACGGACGCGGAACTGCTCGGGGTGCCGACGATTCTGGTGGTCGGGCGGGGGGCGGGCGACGGTGTCGTCGAGCTCAAGGACCGGCGGTCCGGGGAGCGGGAGGAACTCTCCGTGCCGGACGCGGTGGCGCGCCTCTCCGCGTAGCCGCGCCGCTACGCGGGCTGTGCGGGGAGGCTTCTTCCCCGCCTTCCCGCCCTTGTACCCGGCGCGGAAGTTGGGGGCCCTGCGCTCTGTTCGTGTGGGGGGGTCGGTGCCGGGGCCGGGGTGCGCCCCCAGCTACCGCTGGGAGGTGCCCCCACGGGGCTCGCGGTTTGGCCCCACATCGTCCGGCATCGGGCCCCGCGGTCTCCGCTCGTCCCTCCCCCAGCTACCGCTGGGAGGTACCCCCAGAGGGGGCACCCCGCCACACCCCCTCCCGGGTCGGTTGCGCGTCCTGACGGCCGGTGGGGGTGCTGTCGGCGGTGACGGCTGAGCCCTTTGGTGGCGTTGCGCCAACGGTTGCCCGAGCACGGTGCCGTCTCTACTCCCCACCGGGGATCAGGCGCGACAACCTGCGGAGGGGGCGGGGTCGTAGGGGTGGGTGTTCTGGACTGTGGAGCATATTTGGGTGCATGACCCGGGGTGATCAGTTGAGGGTGCCGGAGGCACCTAAATGTGCTGTCCAGAATGGCCAGCCCCGGAGGCCCCGCACCCGGCCCCTACGAAACGGGCGCCGGGGTCACTTACTTCCTGGGGCACACGGGAGGGCGGGCGGGGGAAAAGGGGCGCCGGGTCAGAGGAGGCCCGCGAATTCCAGGAGGAGCTCGCCGGAGGGGCGGTCGCCGACGGAGAACGCCCAGACGCCCGCCTCGACCGCGCGGAAGAGGGCCCAGCCGCGGACCCGGTCCCGGTCCACCTCCAGCGCGTCGGACAGTTTGGCGACCCGCCGCCGCGCCGCCGCCTGCGCGCCGGGGCTGGCCAACAGCGTGTCCAGGCGGTCGCGGACGAGCCACGCGAGGTCGAACGCGGGGTCGCCGACGAGCGGTTTGGGGTCGATGGCGAGCCAGGGGACGCGGTCGGCGGAGAGCACGTTGCCGTGGTGGTAGTCGCCGTGCAGCAGCATCGCCTCGGGCTCGGACGCGCCCGTCAGGGCATCCCGTATCGCGAGGGCCTCGTCGATCAGGGGGTGCGCTTCCACGTCGACGTACGGCCGGCGGCCCCGCTCCCGCAACCGCGCCGCGAGCCCCGCGGTGCGGTCGGCCACGGACGTGAAGGGGTGCGCGTCACCCGGCGGCACCCAGAGCCGCTGGAGTGTGGCGCTCGCCTCCAGCATCGCCTTGGCCTCGGGCAGCGAGCGCAGCGAGACGTCGCCGTGGAGGCGTTCCATGAGCAGGACGCCCTCGTCGGGGTCGGCGCGCAGCAGTCGCACCGCACCGCGTCCGTCCCAGCGGGCGAGCGCGGCGTGCTCGTGCCGGGTCTCGTCGGTGACGAGGCCGAGCTTGAGCGTGGCGGGGGTGTCGTCGGCTTGGCGAACCAGGACGACCATGCTGATCTGGCCGCCGGGGGAGAGCACCCGTTCCGGTCGCAGGTCCCACCGCGCCAGGTGGTCCGCGGCGCGCTCGGGGAGCCCGGCGAGCCAGGCCCGGCCCGGGTCGCCCTCCCAGGCGCTGACGGTGCGGATCAGCCGCTCGGGCGGTTGCAGGTGCTGCGGTGCCGGGGTCATGCGGGGTGTCGTCCCTCCTGCGGATCGGGTCTACCGGCCGCGCTCGGCCAGACCCGGGAAGGCTACGCTCCCGCCGCGCCAGCCCACGGCACGCACCGCGGCCTCGCGGAGCGCGTCGGCGGCCTCGCGCCGCAGGTCGGCGGTGGCGGCGCGGACGAGGTCGGCGTAGACACCGGCGACCCGGTCCTCCAGTTCCGCGGCGAGGCGGATCGCCGCCGCCCGGTCAGGGACCGGGAACGGCAGCGTGTAGGCCGCCGAGGCCGCCACGGGCTCGGCGCCCAGGTCGGTGACGGTACGGCGCAGGGAGTCGCGGCGGGCGCGGTGCGCGTCGTAGCCGGCGGCGGCCCGCCCGGCGGGGTCGTCACCGATGCGGGCGCCGACCACGCCGTAGCCGTAGACGGCGGCGTGCTCGGCGGCGAGGGCAGCCTGGACGGCCGCGAGCGGCTGCTGCTGTGCCATGGGCGGGTCAGTTCTCCTTGAGCAGCAGGACGTGCCCGGCGCCGCATGCGGCCACCGAGGCGAGCAGGCGGGCGAGTTCGGGCGGGGCGTCGAGCAGCGCGCCGGCCCGTTCACCGGCGAGGGCCCGCTCGGCGCCGGCGAGGGCGGCCAGAGCCGCGCCCTCGTGCGGGGGCACGGAGACGGAGGGCGAGGGTGCGGGCGACGCGACGGGCCCGCGACGCGTCGGCGGGCCGAACGCCGCGACGTGCCGGGCCACTTCGGCCCGCAGCGGCCGCAGCCGCGTCGCGAGCCGGGGGTGGGCGGCGATCGTGGCGTCGTAGCGGGCGAGCAGCGCGCCGCTGTCCCGGGCGGACCGCTCGCGCAGGATCTCCCCCGGGTCGGGGGAGGGCGAGGACGGCCCCGGCGCACCGGATCGATGCCCCTGCCGGTCGGAGCAGCCGCCGAGCAGCCCGGCCGTGGCCGGCAGGACGGGCAGGACGAGAGCGGTGCGGACCGCGCGCCGGCGCGGCATGTTCCTGAGTGGCACAGTGCCCCTTCCCGTGATCACCACCGGAGAGGGTACCGGCGCCGGGGGCGCGCTCCGCGACGGCGCCCTCCGCGGCGCCGAATCGTCGTTCCGGCACCCGAACCGATAGGCTTTGGCCCGACACACGACCTTCCATCACAACAGCACACGCGGCCGAGGAGTCACCCGGATGAGCACCACCCAGAGCGAGAGGCTGCGCGGGCTGCTTGAGCCCCTCGTCGCGAAGACGGGGCTGGATCTGGAAGAGATCAAGGTGACGGCGGCCGGGAACCGGCGCCAGCTCCAGGTGATCGTGGACTCCGACGAGGGCGCTCCGCTGGACACACTCGCCGAGCTCAGCCGGGAGATCTCGCAGGCACTGGACGACGCCGACGCCATGGGCGGCACGCCGTACCTGCTGGAGGTCTCCTCCCCGGGCGTGGACCGCCCGCTCACCGAGCCGCGGCATTTCCGGCGCAACGAGGGCCGGTTGGTGAAGCTCACCAGGACCGACGGCGACGAACTGGTCGCGCGGATCATGGCGGTGGACGAGGACGGTCTCGACCTCGAGGTCCCGGGTGTCAAGGGGCGCAAGCCCAAGCCCGCCCGTATCGCCTTCGGCGAGATCGCCAAGGCGCGGGTGGAGATCGAATTCAGTCGCAAGGACCCGGCCGATGCCGACACCGACGGCGACGAGAGCACTGAGGAGGCGTAGCCGTGGACATCGACATGAGTGCCCTGCGGGGTCTGGTCCGGGAGAAGGAGATCTCCTTCGAACTGCTGGTCGAGGCGATCGAGTCGGCGCTCCTCATCGCGTACCACCGCGAGCCCGGCAGCCGCCGCAACGCGCGGGTGGAGCTGGACCGCACCAACGGCCATGTGACCGTGTGGGCCAAGGAGGACGCGGCGGAGACCCCCGAGGGCGCCGAGCCGCGGGAGTTCGACGACACGCCGAGCGGCTTCGGCCGGATCGCGGCGACCACCGCCAAGCAGGTGATTCTCCAGCGGCTGCGTGACGCCGAGGAGGAGATCACCTTCGGCGAGTACGCGGGCCGCGAGGGCGACATCGTCACCGGTGTGGTCCAGCAGGGCAAGGACCCGAAGAACGTACTGGTCGACATCGGCAAGCTGGAGGCCATCCTGCCGGTGCAGGAGCAGGTCCCCGGCGAGGACTACAAGCACGGCACCCGCCTGCGCTCGTACGTCGTCCGGGTCGCCAAGGGTGTGCGCGGTCCGTCCGTGACGCTGTCGCGCACCCACCCGAGCCTGGTGAAGAAGCTCTTCGCGCTGGAGGTCCCGGAGATCGCGGACGGGTCCGTGGAGATCGCGGCCATCGCCCGCGAGGCCGGTCACCGCACGAAGATCGCGGTGCGCTCGACGCGTTCGGGACTGAACGCCAAGGGCGCCTGCATCGGCCCGATGGGCGCGCGGGTGCGTGCCGTGATGGCCGAACTGAACGGCGAGAAGATCGACATCGTCGACTGGTCGGACGAACCGGGTGAGATGGTGGCGAACGCGTTGTCACCCGCTCGGGTGAGCAAGGTGGAGATCGTCGACATGGGTGCGCGCTCGGCCCGGGTGACCGTGCCGGACTACCAGTTGTCGCTGGCGATCGGCAAGGAAGGGCAGAACGCCCGCCTGGCAGCACGGCTCACGGGCTGGCGGATCGACATCCGCCCGGACACCGAGCCGGCCGAGCAGTAGCACCCGTCGGTAATCGAGGATCAACCGTGCGCCGCATAACCCAGAGGGGTGAGGTCGGCGCGGGGAGGTAGACTAAGGATGTCTGGCCGGACGCACGGCCCAGCACGCCCGGAGCGCACATGCATCGGCTGCAGGGAGCGGGCGGCCAAGCACGATCTGCTGCGTGTGGTGGCGGTCGGGGGCTGCTGTGTTCCCGATCTTCGCGGTACGCTGCCCGGTCGGGGTGCCTATGTGCACCCCGACACCGTCTGTTTCGACCTGGCGGTCCGCCGCCGGGCGTTTCTGCGGGCCTTCCGGGCCCAGGGACCGCTGGACACCGCGGAACTCCGCGATCATGTCGAACAGGCGACACTGTGAGTGAGCAAGGAGAGCGCACGGGCAACCGTGCGATCAGGTACCCCGCGAGTTGGAAGTAGGTCGAGATTGCGATGAGCACTCGATGAGCACGCGATGAGTACGCCCATGAAGTAGCGACGGTCCGGCGGACGACCACCCCGGACCTCATGAAGGAGCGAAGTGGCTAAGGTCCGGGTATACGAACTCGCCAAGGAGTTCGGAGTTGAGAGCAAGGTCGTCATGGCCAAGCTCCAAGAACTTGGCGAATTCGTCCGTTCGGCGTCCTCGACGATCGAGGCGCCGGTTGTTCGCAAGTTGACTGACGCACTGCAGGGTCCCGGTGGCGGTTCCGCCTCGGGCAAGCCCTCCGCCGCCAGGCCCGCGGCGCCCCGTAAGGCAGCGCCCGCAAAGCCGGCCGCCCCCACTCCGGGCGCGCCGGCCCGTCCCGCTGCCCCGGCCCCGAAGCCGGCGACGGGATCCGCCCCCACCACCCCGCGGCCCGCGGCCGGCTCCGCGCCGACCCCCGGTCCGCGCCCGACGCCGGCCCCCAAGCCGGTTCCGGCCAAGCCCGCGCCGGTCACCCCGGTGCCGCAGGCGGAGTTCTCCGCCCCGCCGGCTCCGCAGGCCCCGGCCCCCGAGCGTCCGGCCGCCGAGCGTCCGGCCCCGGCCGAGCGCGCCGAGCGCGCCGAGCGCCCTGCCGCGCGTTCCGGTCAGCCCGGTCCGCGTCCCAGCAGCGCGCCGCGCCCCGGTCAGCGGGATGGCCAGCGCGACGGTCAGCGTGACGGCGGCCGTGGCCAGGGCGGCCCCGGTGCCCCGCGTCCGGGCGGCCAGGCGCCGCGTCCGGGCGGTGCCGCACGTCCGGCCGGTCCCCGTCCGGGCAACAACCCCTTCACCTCCGGCTCGACCGGCATGCCGCGCCCGCAGGCGCCGCGTCCCGGCGGCGGAGCCCCCGGCCAGCCCGGCCCGCGCCCCGGTGGCGCCCCGGGTGCCGCCGGTCCGCGTCCGGGTGGCGCGCCGCGTCCCGGCGGCGGTGCCGCGTCCGGTCCTCGTCCGACCCCGGGCGGGATGCCCCGTCCGCAGGGCGGCGGTCCTCGTCCGAACCCCGGCATGATGCCGCAGCGTCCCGCCTCCACGGGTGGCGGCCCCGGCCGTCCCGGTGCCGGTGCGGGTGCCCGTCCGGGCCCGCGTCCCGGTGGTGGCGGTGGCGCCGGTCGTCCCGGTGGCGGCGGCTTCGCCGGTCGTCCCGGTGGTGGCGGTGGCGCCGGTCGTCCCGGTGGCGGCGGCGGCTTCGGCGGCCCGCGCCCCGGTGGCGGCGCCCCGGGTGCCGGTGGTGGCGGCTTCGCCGGCGGCGGTGGCCGTCCCGGCTTCGGCGGTCGTCCCGGCGGTCCCGGTGGCCGTGGTGGCACGCAGGGCGCGTTCGGCCGTGGCCCCGGTGGCCGTCCGGCCCGTGGCCGCAAGTCGAAGCGTGCGAAGCGCCAGGAGTACGAGGCCATGCAGGCCCCGTCCGTCGGCGGTGTGATGCTGCCTCGCGGCAACGGCGACACCGTGCGCCTGTCCCGTGGCGCGTCGCTGACCGACTTCGCCGAGAAGATCGGCGCCAACCCGGCGTCGCTCGTCCAGGTGATGCTGAACCTCGGCGAGATGGTCACCGCGACCCAGTCCGTCTCCGACGACACGCTGCAGATGCTCGCCGACGAGATGAACTACACCCTCCAGGTCGTCAGCCCGGAGGAGGAGGACCGCGAGCTGCTCGAGTCCTTCGACATCGAGTTCGGCGAGGACGAGGGCGGCGAGGAAGCACTCGTCGCGCGTCCGCCGGTCGTGACCGTCATGGGTCACGTCGACCACGGCAAGACCCGCCTCCTCGACGCGATCCGCAAGACCAACGTGGTCGCGGGCGAGGCCGGCGGCATCACCCAGCACATCGGTGCCTACCAGGTGGCCACCGAGGTCAACGGCGAGCACCGGGCCATCACCTTCATCGACACCCCCGGTCACGAGGCGTTCACCGCCATGCGTGCCCGCGGTGCCAAGTCCACCGACATCGCGATCCTCGTGGTGGCGGCGAACGACGGCGTCATGCCCCAGACGATCGAGGCGCTGAACCACGCCAAGGCGGCCGACGTGCCGATCGTGGTCGCGGTCAACAAGATCGACGTCGAGGGCGCGGACCCGACGAAGGTGCGCGGTCAGCTGACCGAGTTCGGCCTGGTGGCCGAGGAGTACGGCGGCGACACCATGTTCGTCGACATCTCCGCCAAGCAGGGCCTGAACATCGACAGCCTGCTGGAGGCCGTGGTCCTGACCGCGGACGCCGCCCTCGACCTGCGTGCCAACCCGGAGCAGGACGCCCAGGGCATCGCGATCGAGGCCCACCTCGACCGCGGCCGCGGCGCCGTGGCGACCGTCCTGGTCCAGCGCGGCACCCTGCGGGTCGGCGACACCATGGTGGTCGGCGACGCGTACGGCCGTGTCCGGGCGATGCTCGACGACACCGGCAACACCCTCGAAGAGGCGGGCCCCTCGACCCCGGTCCTGGTGCTCGGCCTGACGAACGTGCCGGGTGCCGGCGACAACTTCCTGGTGGTCGACGAGGACCGTACGGCCCGTCAGATCGCCGAGAAGCGCGCCGCCCGCGAGCGGAACGCGGCCTTCGCCAAGTCCCGCCGCCGGGTCAGCCTGGAGGACCTGGACAAGGTGCTCAAGGCCGGCGAGGTCCAGCAGCTCAACCTCATCATCAAGGGCGACGCGTCCGGTTCGGTGGAGGCCCTGGAGTCCTCGCTGCTCCAGCTCGACGTCGGCGAGGACGTGGACCTGCGCATCCTGCACCGGGGTGTCGGTGCGGTCACCGAGACCGACGTCACCCTGGCGGCGGGCTCCGACGCGATCATCATCGGCTTCAACGTGCGGGCCGAGGGCCGCGCCACGTCGCTGGCCGAGCGTGAGGGCGTCGACGTCCGCTACTACTCGGTGATCTACCAGGTCATCGAGGAGATCGAGGCGGCGCTCAAGGGTCTGCTCAAGCCGGAGTACGAGGAGGTGGAGCTCGGCACCGCCGAGATCCGCGAGGTCTTCCGCTCCTCCAAGCTCGGCAACATCGCCGGTGTGCTCATCCGCTCCGGCGAGGTCAAGCGCAACACCAAGGCGCGCCTCCTGCGCGACGGCAAGGTCGTCGCCGAGAACCTCAACATCGAGGGTCTGCGGCGCTTCAAGGACGACGTCACCGAGATTCGTGAGGGTTACGAGGGCGGTATCAACCTCGGCAACTACAACGACATCAAGATCGACGACGTCATCGCGACCTACGAGATGCGCGAGAAGCCGCGCGTCTGATCGCTGGTGCCGTGTCCGGGGCCGGTCGGTGGAAGAGAAATTCCGTCGATCGGCCCCGGCCGTTGCCTTTAGTGTGGTGCTTACTGTTCGCACTGTTCGCTACGAGGCCCCACAGGTCGGCTTGACCTGACGCCCATGTTTGTAGGGACGCTGTCCTTCGACCTGCTTCTCGGCGACGTCCGGTCGCTCAAGGAGAAGCGCTCCGTCGTCCGGCCCATCGTGGCCGAGCTGCACCGCAAGTTCGCGGTCAGCGTGGCGGAGGTCGACCACCATGATCTTTACCGCAGGGCCGAAATCGGCGTGGCGGTCGTGTCCGGGGATCTCGGGCACATCAATGACGTACTCGGACGCTGCGAGCGATGGATGGTCGCACGCCCCGAGGTGGACCTGCTGTCGGCGAGGCAGCAGATCCACGGGGACGACGACTGACACTCACGTACCGAAGAGTGAAGAGTAGAGAGAAGAGCAGGCATGACCGACACCGCGCGGGCGCGCAAGCTGGCGGACCGCATCCGGGTCGTGGTCGCCGAGACCCTCCAGCGGCGGATCAAGGACCCGCGGCTGGGCTACGTCACGATCACGGACACCCGGGTCACCGGTGACCTTCGGGAGGCGACCGTCTTCTACACGGTCTTCGGGGACGACGAGGAGCGTGCCGCCTCGGCGGCGGCGCTGGAGAGCGCCAAGGGCGTCCTCCGCTCGGAGGTCGGACGGCAGACGGGCGTGCGCTTCACGCCCTCCCTGACGTTCGTCGCCGACGCGATCCCGGAGAACGCGCGCACCATCGAGGACCTGCTCGCCAAGGCCCGCGCGGCCGACGAGGAGGTGCGCAAGACCGCCACCGACGCCGCGTACGCCGGCGAGGCCGACCCCTACCGCAAGCCGGCGGAGGACGGGGAGGACGACGACGCCGACGCCGACGCGAGGGACGAGGGCGAGACGCGATGAAGGACGGGCTTGTCATCGTCGACAAGCCGGGCGGTATGACCTCGCACGACGTGGTGGCCCGGCTGCGCAGGCTCGCCGGGACCCGGCGGGTCGGCCACGCCGGCACGCTCGACCCCATGGCGACCGGCGTCCTGGTCATCGGCGTGGAGAAGGCCACCCGGCTGCTCGGGCACCTCGCGCTCACCCGCAAGGAGTACGAGGCCACGATCCGGCTCGGCCAGACCACCGTCACGGACGACGCCGAGGGCGAGATCACGGCCGCGGTCCCCGCGGGCGCCGTCACCCGTGAGGCCGTCGACGCGGGCATCGCCGCCCTGACGGGCGACATCATGCAGGTGCCGTCCAAGGTCAGCGCGATCAAGGTGAACGGTGTCCGCTCGTACGCGCGCGTGCGCGGCGGCGAGGAGTTCGAGCTGGCCGCCCGGCCGGTGACGGTGTCCTCATTCGTGGTGCGCGACGTGCGGCGCGAGGGCGACGACCTCGTGGACGTCGACGTCACCGTCGAGTGCTCCTCCGGCACGTACATCCGCGCTCTCGCGCGCGACTTGGGCGCGGGACTGGGCGTCGGCGGCCACCTCACCGCGCTGCGGCGCACCCGGGTCGGGCCCTACGGGGCGGGCCTCGCCCGCACGCTGGAGGAACTGGCCGAGTCCTTCGCGGTCCTGCCCATCGCGGAGGCCGCGGCGGCGGCGTTCCCCCGCTGGGACGTCGACGAGCGCGCGGCGCGTCTGCTCGGCAACGGTGTCCGGCTGGACGCGCCTGCCACGGTGGGGGCGGAGCCGACGGGGGTCTTCGGGCCGGACGGGCGCTTTCTCGCGCTGGTCGAGGGGCACGGGGGTCAGGCCCGCATCCTGGCGAACTTCGCGTAGCCGCGCCGCTGCGCCGGCTGCGCCGGCTGGCTTTTCCCCGCCCGCCCACCCCCAGCCTTCGGCCGGGGGTGCCCCCAGCCCGGCACGGTGAGTGACCTCCTTGCGCTGCGTGCGTTTGTGGGTTGGTGCCGCGCCGGGGTGCGCCCCCAGCAGGGCCACCCCGCCACACCCCCTCCCGGGCCGGCTGGGCGACTGACGGCCGGTGGGGGTGACTGTGGGCGGTGACGGCTGCGCTCTTGGACGGCGCTGCGCCAACGGTGGCCCGAGCACGGTGCCGCCATCACTACCCACCGGGGATCAGGCGCGACAACCTGCGGAGGGGGCGGGGTCGTAGGGGTGGGTGTTCTGGACTGTGGAGCATATTTGGGTGCATGACCCGGGGTGATCAACAGATCGTGCCTGAGGCACCTAAATGTGCTGTCCAGAATGGCCAGCCCCGGAGGCCCCGACCCCGGCCCACCCCGCACGCGCGCCGGGGCGCCCAGACTTCCTGGGGCACACGGGAGGGCGGGCGGGGAGGAAACCCCGGTACGGCGAAGCGCAGCGTGGGGGGCGGGGCCCCCCCCCCCCCCGCCCCCGCCCCCCCCCCCCCCCCCCCCCCCAGCCGCCCCCCCCCCCCCCCCCAAATAAACCCCCCCCGCCGGGGCGGGGCGGGTAGGCACGGCGCGCGG
>NZ_JBIVNJ010000043.1:13833-57237 GCF_044753585.1 Streptomyces sp. NPDC088354
GGGCCCCCCCCGGGCCGCGGGCGGGGGCCCCCTTACGCCGGGGGCCACCGGGGGGGGGGGGGGGGGCCCAACCCCGGGGGGGGGGGGCGGCCGCGGGGGGGGGGGGCCCCCCCCCCCCCCGCCCCGCGCCCCACGATTCCCCCCGCAGAAGTGCCTATCCAGGCCGCAAGATCAATTCACCCCAACGGGCAGGCGCTCGGAGTGAAGACAGGGAGCGCTAGGGGGCGCGTTCACCAGGGGATCTGTTGGGACGATCACCGGACGTCTACGGTCGAAACGGGCACTGAGGCGGGGAGGTGGGCGGATGTCGGTGCAGTCCGCCGAGGCGGAACGTGCGTTGGTGCGCGTCTGTGACCTGGCCGGACGGCCGCGAGGGACGGGGTTCCTCGCGGAGGCGGCCGGTGGGTGCGGGACGCTGGTGACGAGTCATGAGGCCGTCGACGGGCTGGTGCGCCTCGTGCTGCACGCGTGGGGCGAACAGACGATCCTCGTGGAGGCGGACGCCATCACGCCGCTGCCCGCGCTCGGGCTGGCGCTCGTGGCGGTCGAGGGGCTGGAGGACGTGCCACCGCTGCCGGTCGCGGCGGCCGTGCGGCCGGGGAAGGTGCGGCTGCGCGGCCGGGCGTGGACGGACGCGGAGATCGTCGGCACGGCGTCCGTCACCTACACCGCGACGGACCGCTTCCACCTGCTGGACGAGGTGCACGAGCTCGCCGCGCGGGAGTGGGAGCCGGGTCCGGAGGTGTCGGGAACGCCTGTGCTCGACCCGGGGACGGGGGCCGTGCTGGGCGCGGTGGTGACCGCGCTGCACGCCGGGCACCGGGCGGACGGCTTCGCGGTGCCGTTGCGGGGGCTGGGCGAGCTGCTGGAGCGGAACGCGGCGACGGTCCCGGCCTACGGGGCGCACCTGAATCTCGCGGGGGCGCTGCAACTGACCGCCACCTCCGTGGGTTCCGCGGGCGCGCCGCACGGGCTGCGAGGGCGGGAGCCGGTCGTGCGCCCGGAGACGGAGGCGGTGCTGCGGGCGTTCGCGGAGGGCGGCCCCGGCGGCGGAGGGCGTTCGCTCGTGCTGGGCCTGGTGGGGGATCCGGGCTGCGGCCGGACGACGGAGCTGGCGGCGCTGGCCGTGCGGCGCGCGACGGGGGCGGAGCCGGCGCCGACGCTGTGGCTGCGCGGGGCCGAACTCCACACGGGTGACGGCGGGTTGAAGGACGCGGTGGAGCGTTCGCTGCGTGCCGCCGGTCGCATCGTGCACGCGGGGGCGGGGCCTGGGGACGCCGCGCCGGTCACCTCGCCGGACGCGGTGGCGCACTTGGCGGAGGACGCCGGGCGCCCGCTGCTGGTGGTGCTGGACGGGCCCGAGGAGATGCCGCCGGTACTGGCGCACAGCCTGCCGGACTGGGTCGCGGGGACGGCGAGTTGGCTGCGGGCGGCCGGGGTGCGGCTGGTCGTGGCATGCCGTCCGGAGTTCTGGGAGCAGGCGGGCGCGCTCTTCCCCCGGGGCGTGCTGCACGACCCGGGGCGCCGCGCGGGCACCCGGGCCCTGCCCGCCTGCGTGCGCCTGGGGGATCTGCCGGAGCCGCAGGCCGGCCGGGCGCGTGAGCGGTACGGCGTTCCGGAGGGGGCCCTCACGAAGGAGGACGGGGCGCATCCGCTGGCGCTGCGGCTGCTGTCGGAGGTGCGGGCGGCGCTTCCGGAGGGGCCGGCGGACGGTCCCGGGGGGCGGCCGGACCGGGCGGAGGTCTTCGGGGCGTACCTGGACCTGGTCTGCCTGCGGATCGCCGTGCGGCTGGCTGCCGACGGCCGGGGCGACCCGCGTGGCACAGCGGTGCGGCGCCTCGCGGCGCGCGTGGCGGGCCGCGCCCACGAAGCGGCACGGCGCTGCCTGGGGCCCGGGCAGGGCGAGCTGGACCGCGAGTCGTTCGAGGAACTGTTCCCGTGGCGTACGGGGTGGGCCTCCGCGGTGCTCACCGAGGGCCTTGTGGTCCCCGCGGGTGCCGGATACCGCTTCGCGCACGAGGAGTTCGCGGACTGGCTCCAGGGCGGGCATCTGGAGCTGGACCAGGCGCTGTACGCGCTGGTGCACCGCTGGTCGGCCGCGTCCCCGCCGGGCGGCACGGCGGAGGCCCCCGTGCGTCTGCCGTCGCGGCCCCCGGCCGTCGCGGGGCGGGGCGGTACGCCGCCGGTGCCCCTCGCGCCGCCGCTGGCGCCGCCGTCCGCACCGCGTTCGCTTCCGGTGCCCCGGCACCGCATCGGGCCGGTCGTGCAGTCGCTGCTGGTGACCGACCGCCGGTGCGGGGCGGCCGAACTCGCGCGGAGACTTGAGGATTTGGTGCTGGCGCTCGACGGATGGGCGGCCCCGCCCGCCGCCCGCGGCGGCTCCGGGCGACCGCTGCTCGACGGCGTGCCGCGCCCGCGGGACCGCAGCGGGGCGAGTCCGGCGCCCGGTCCGCAATGGGAGCGGGAACGCCGGGCGGACGCCGTGTGGTGGGCCGCGCACCTGCTCGGCGAGGCGCTGTTGCGGGTGCCGGACGTGCTGCCGTACCGGGGCGTGCTGCGCCTGCTGGCCGAGCGGATCACGGCCCGGTCGATCGAGGCCGGCGGATTCCGGGAGGGCCCGGGGCTGGGCCGGTTCGGCCCGTGGTTCTGGCGCCGGCTGCGGTTGCCGCTCGACGAACGACTCGCACTGCTGCGGCAGTTGCTTCCCGCCGACGCGCCGCCGCAGGGCGGGGACGAGGAGCGCTTCCTGACGGCCGCGGGGGAGGAGCTGGCCGCCGCGCCCCGCGAGGCGCTGCCGGCCGTCTGCGCCTGGTTCGCCGACGAGCGGCCGCTGCAGTCTGCCCCCGGCGGACCGCGCCCGACGGTGGCCACCGCCGCGCAAGCCCTGCTGCACACCCACCGGCACCGCGCCGTGGACGATCTCACCGAGACCCTGGTCGCGGCCGCCCACCCGCGGGCCGACGAGCTACTGGCCGCGCTCGCCGAGGACGAACCGGCAGCCGTCTGCCGGGCCGTCGACCGCTGGGCCCACGACGGCCGGCCCGAACGCCATGTGGCCGCCGCAGCGTACGGCCTGCGCACCGCCCCGCACGTCACCGTGCCCGCCGACCGCCGCCTGCTGCGCTACGCGGCGCTGGCGATCCTCGCCCGCCCCGCCGACTGCACCCTGCACGGCGCCGCCCTTGCCGTCCTGGTACGCGATCCGGCCACCCGGTCCTTCCACCTGCCCGCCGCCCTGGACCGCTTCGCCGCGGGCGACCCCCGGCTGCCCGCCGACGCGCTGGCCACCGCCCTGGCCACCCATCCCGATCCGGTCCTCGCCGCCTTCCACACCCGCCTGCGCGAGCCGGGCGGGGGCGGCGCCGAGGTGCTGCGGGCCCTGGCGGAGATCGGCGACCAGGCGCTGGCCCGCCGCGTCGCCGCGCTCGTCCGCGACCACCTGGAGCAGCGTCCCGAGGGCGCCGCGCACGTCGCGGAGTACCTCGACCGCCGCCTGGAGGACGGTCCGGGCGTGCGGGCGGTGCTGCTCCCGCTGACCGTCGGGCTGCTGCGGGAGCATCCGGCCGAGGTGCGGCGCGCCCTGGCGCCCGTGCTGGCCGCGCCCGGCGGCCACAGCTCACGGTCGCTGCGCCGGGAACTCCTGGACGCCCTCCTGGAACGCGAACGCGACCACGGAGTCCTCGACGCCCTGCTCACGGCGGCCGCCGGGGGCTGTGCGCTGCGGCCCGCGCCGTTGACCCGCGACCTGGTGCACCGCGTCGGCGTCCTGCTCTGCCGGTCCCCTGAGGGGGCGACGCTCTTCGACCGCCGGCTGGTGCAGCTGGCCGCCGCCCATCCGGGATTCGCCCGGCAGGTGCGCGGCTGGCTCGCGGCGGACGGCGGCGCCGGGGTGTGGGACACGCTCGTCGGCCCGAGTGCCCGGCGTGCCTTCGACCGGCCGGCGGCGGACACCCCGCCCGCCCGGGCGCCGGAGGCGACCGCCCTGGTCCTCTGATCAGGGCGTGAGGCGGCGCCGGTGCGGGCGCGGCCCGCCGCGTCCGTGGGGGCGCCGCGCCGGTGGGGGTCCCGGCATGGCAGTCTTGGACCTGCAAACGGACAACCAACAGCGGTCGAGGAGCGGTCACAGTGCAGCGCTGGCGAGGCTTGGAGGACGTCCCGGGGGACTGGGGACGCAGCGTCGTCACCATCGGCTCCTACGACGGCGTGCACCGTGGGCACCAGCTGATCATCGGCCGCGCGGTGGAGCGTGCCCGGGAGCTCGGCGTGGCCTCCGTCGTCGTCACCTTCGACCCGCACCCCAGCGAGGTCGTGCGGCCCGGCAGCCACCCGCCGCTGCTGGCGGCCCACCACCGCCGCGCCGAGCTGATGGCGGAGCTCGGCGTCGACGCGCTGCTGATCCTCCCCTTCACCTCCGAGTTCTCCCGGCTCTCGCCCGGCGACTTCATCCGTACGGTGCTGGTCGACGCGCTGCACGCGCGGACCGTGATCGAGGGCCCCAATTTCCGTTTCGGGCACAAGGCGGCCGGGGACGTGGAGTTCCTCTCGGCGATGGGTCTGAAGTACGACTACGAGGTCGACGTCGTCGACCTGTACCTGACCGGCGCGGCGGGCGACGGCCAGCCCTTCTCGTCCACGATGACCCGGCGCCTGATCGCCGAGGGCGACGTGGCCGGCGCCATGGAGATCCTCGGCCGCCCGCACCGTGTCGAGGGCGTCGTCGTCCGCGGTGCGCAGCGCGGCCGCGACCTGGGCTACCCCACCGCGAACGTGGAGACCGTGCCGCACACCGCGATCCCCGCGGACGGCGTGTACGCGGGCTGGCTGCACGTCGGCGACGAGGCCATGCCCGCCGCGATCTCCGTCGGCACCAACCCCACCTTCGACGGCACCGCGCGCACGGTCGAGGCGTACGCCATCGACCGCGTCGGCCTGGACCTGTACGGACTGCACGTGGCCGTGGACTTCCTCGCGTACCTGCGCGGGATGGAGAAGTTCGACACCATCGACGCGCTGCTGGAGCGCATGGCGGACGACGTCAAGCGCGCCCGCGAGATCGTGGACACGCACGGCTCCGAGTGAGCGGAACCTGAGACGCCGAGGGCCCGCCCCGCCGTGTCGGCGGTGGCGGGCCCTCGGCCTTTCGTGTCCCTACGGCTGGTGCGTCCAGCCCGGCGGGATCGGTCCCGGCGTGCCCTGCTGCTCCTGCTGCTCGGGCTCCCCGGGCTGCTGGTGCGGCGCCTGCTGGGGCTGCTGGGCCTGCGGCGGCGGAGGCGGCTGCTGGGTCCAGCCGTGCGGCATGCCCCCCTGGGCGGGCGGCGGCGGGGCCGGCTGCCCGTACGGCTGCTGGTGCGGCGGCGGATAGCCGCCCTGCTGCGGTGGCATCGGCCGGCCCGGGTAGGGCTGCCCGGCCTGCGGCGGCGGATAGCCCCCCTGCTGCGGCATCGGCTGCTGGGCCGGGTAGAGGCCCTGCGCCTGCTGCGCGCGCAGGAAGTCCTCGGCGACCAGGGCCGCGAGGTGGAAGTACGCCTCGCGGGTCTTGGGGCGCATCATGTCGAGGTCGACCTCGGCGCCCGCGGCCAGGTGCTCGTCGAAGGGCACCACGGCGACGCCGCGGCAGCGGGTCTCGAAGTGCGCGACGATGTCGTCCACCTTGATCATCTTGCCGGTCTCGCGGACCCCCGAGATGACGGTGAGACTGCGCTGCACCAGGTCGGCGTAGCCGTGCGCGGAGAGCCAGTCCAGCGTCGTGCTGGCACTGCTGGCGCCGTCCACGGACGGGGTGGAGACGATGATCAGCTGGTCCGCGAGGTCGAGCACGCCGCGCATGGCGCTGTAGAGCAGGCCGGTGCCCGAGTCGGTGAGGATGATCGGGTACTGCTGGCCGAGCAGGCCCACGGCGCGCCGGTAGTCCTGGTCGTTGAAGGTGGTGGACACGGCCGGGTCCACGTCGTTGGCGATGATCTCCAGACCGGAGGGCGCCTGCGAGGTGAAGCGGCGGATGTCCATGTAGCTGTTGAGGTGCGGCAGCGCCTGGACCAGGTCGCGGATGGTCGCGCCGGTCTCGCGGCGCACCCGGCGGCCCAGGGTGCCGGCGTCCGGGTTGGCGTCGATGGCGAGGATCTTGTCCTGGCGCTCGGAGGCGAGCGTGGCGCCGAGGGCGGTGGTGGTCGTCGTCTTGCCCACGCCGCCCTTGAGGCTGATCACCGCGATGCGGTAGCAGGACAGCACCGGGGTGCGGATCAGGTTCAGCTTGCGCTGGCGCTCCTGCTCCTCCTTCTTGGCGCCGATCTTGAAGCGGGACGGCTGGTTGTTGTTCTTGCGCGCCTTGGGCTGCTGGCGCAGCAGGCGGTCCGAGGAAAGCTCCACGGCCGCGTTGTAACCGAGCGGGGCGCCGTGCATGACGCGCTGCTGGTCCTGGTCGTGGCCGGGACCGGGGCCGCCCCACCCGGCGGCGATCCGCGGATCGACGGGGGGCTGCGGCTGCGGCTGGGCCTGCGGAGGCTGCTGCGGTTGCGGCGCCGGCGGCGGGTAGCCGTAACCCTCCTGCGGGGCGGGCGCGTTGGGGCCCGCCTGCGGCGGCATGGGCTGCGCCGGGCCGGGGGCCGGCGGCGGACCCTGCTGCGGATACGGCATCGGAGGCTGCTGCGGTTGCGGCGCCGGCGGCTGGGGATAGCCGTAGGCCTGCTGGGGCTGCGGCGGCTGGGGCGCGTTCGGGCCGCCCCACGGCGTCCCCTGGGCGGGCTGCGGATAGCCGTAACCGGCCTGCGCGGGCGGCGGGTAGCCGTAGCCGTACGGAGGCGGGGGCTGCGGGGGCTGCTGAGGTGCGTCGGGGCCGCCCCAGGGCGCGCCCTCGGCGGGCTGCGGGTAGCCGTAACCCTGCTGGGGCGGGGGGAGTTGCTGCTGGGCCTCCGCCGGCTGGTACTCCGGCGGCAGGGGCGGTACGTGGGACTGCGGCGCCGGTGCCGGGGTCGGGGCCGCCGGCTCGGCCGCGGGCGGCGCGGGCTCGGCGGCCGCCTCGGGTTCCCGGCCCTCCTGACCCTGTTCCGGCGCCTGTTCCGCGTCCGGCCCGGAGTCCGCAGGCGCCTGCTCCCGTGCCGGCTGCGCCGGTTCCCCGCCGGCCGCCTCGGGGGCGCGGGGCGCGGGCGGCGTCTGCCGGGGACCGTCGTTCCGGGACGGTTCGGCGGCCGGGGGAGTCGGCACGGGCGGACTGACAGGCGGTCCCACGGGCGGTTGCGGAGTGCCGGACGCGGCGGGCGCCGAGCCGCCGCCTGCCTGCTGGGTGTACCAGGACGGGGGCGCGTAGTCGATCTGGAACTCGCCCGTGAGGTCCGCGTCGGACTGATCCCCGTCCGGGGCGGCCGCGCCCGCGCGGATGTCGTCCTGATCGCTGCTCACTGTGCCTCCTGGTCAACTGATGTACGTGCCCGGCCCGTCGGGAACGGACACGTTTCCCCCGTCACGGAGTTCCGCGGCAAGCTTTTCGCGGCTCACCGCAAGAGCCTAATCACTCGCCCGGCACGGACGGCAAGTGCTGTTGACCTCACGGTCCGCACCATGACGCGATGACCGCTTTGTCCCGCCCGGTCGCCGCGCACCCCGGCGAGTCGACGCCCCGTTGCGCGCACCGTGCCCCCGTGCCCCATGCCCGCCACCGGGGCCGGGAAACGCTCGCGCCACCGGCCGTCGACGGCCGGCGACGCGGGACCGCCGCCCGGCCAGGGACCGTACGGCCGCGGCTAGTCGACCCGGCGGGCCGGGCCCAGCAGCCCCGTTTCCGCGTCCGTCGGCTGCGTCATGACGAACTGACGGTGCTTACGCGTGCACCACATCGTCACGTTGTCGCCGAGGGTCGGCAGCGCCGCGACGTCGGTGTCCGCCAGTCCCATCAGCCGGCCGATCACCTCGGCCTCCTGCGGGGACACCCGCTGCAGCCCGACCACGTCCGCGCTGCTCAGCAGGCGCGGTGCGGTCGGGCCGAGGTAGGGGAGCAGCGTCATGACGGACTGCCAGGACTGCGCGGCGACCCGGCTGCGCGGCGGGCGGGCGCCGCAGTCGCGCACGATCACCACCGGGCTGTGCACGGACGGGCCCTGCGGCGCGATCCGGCCGACCTCGTGCACCGTCACGCACTGCTGGCCGCCGCCCGCCGCCTGCGCCATGGGCGCCCAGGACTGCGGGCGGGCGGTCTCCACCGCCACCCGCGCCCCGGTCGCGGCGGCGCGCAGCGAGAGCACCTGCGCCAGCCACATGCTGCCGACGAGCAGCACGTCCAGCCGGGCCGGCCGGCTCAGGGCCAGCACCGCGGGCTGGTTGCCGGCGTCGACGCCGATGACGACACCGTCGTCACCGATCGGAAGGGACAGGCCGGACAATTGCTCGGCGGACATCGTGTGCCGGTCGCGGCGCGGGCCGAGGAGCCCGAAGGCTGCGCGCAGGGTGCGCCGCGCGGCGCCCTCGCCGGCAGCGCCGCCGCGGTCGGGACCGAGCGGCAGGTGCGAGGGGCGCGGTTCGGCGCCGCCGGGGAACCCGGAGCCGGCGCCGGGGCGCTGTCCGCCGAAAGCGGGAACGGTCGGGGCCGACATCAGCGGGTACCTCCCAGGGGCAGCGTGGCGAGGATGCCGGGCACCTGCTCGCGGTCCAGCCGCGCCAGGCCCACCTTGGACGCGGTCGCCCGGCGTTCCAACTGGGCCCGGGCCTCGACGAGTTCGTTCTCGCTGCGGCCGGTCAGCCGTACATAGCCGGACAGCAGCGACGCCCGGCTCCCGCCCGGTGTGACGACCAGCGAGAAGGTGCTCGCCAGGGCGGGGGAGGAGGTCAGCAGCCCGACCAGGTCGGGCAGTCCGGTCGCCTGTGCGCCCAACTGGGGCCAGCGGCTCACCCAGTACGTGGTGTGCCAGCGGTCGTCGCAGCGCCAGGCGCGCGGGCTCTCCGAGGTGCGGCGCGCCTGGCGGCTGCCGTCCAGGGCGGCGCCGCCGGTGGTGGCCATCGGGTTCACACAACTCGACGTCGCGACGGCCGCGATGATCTCCGGCTCGGTCAGCACCCGGGCCTGCAGCCCGGCGCCCACCAGGCGGCTCGTCAGATGGTCGGCGGCGCGCAGCAGCGCCCGGCGGGCACCGGCGATGCCGCCGCCGCGGGCCTTGACGGCCTCCGGGCACAGCTCCGGGTCGAGTTTGAGGGCGACCCAGGTCAGCCGGAGCCCCGGGGTCCGCGACTGCGCCTGCAGCGGCGCGTACGACCGTGCGGCCACCGCCTGCGGCGGCAGGTGCGGCGCGGGCGCGGGCTGGGTGTGCTGGACGACCTGCACGGACGCCAGGCGGATGTCGTCCACCTCCAGCAGGTCGTGCAGCAGGTCGAGCGGCAGCGAGCGCGTGCCGCGGGCCGGCCGCAGCGGCTCGTCGACCGCCTGCACCTGCACCACGGCGGTCAGGAAGGTGCCGTCGCCGACCATCCCGATCTCGCGCTGCCCGCGCTCGTCGGTGAAGCCGTAGGTGCGCAGCGCCGGGTCGCACTCGACGGCGGGCACGAAGCCGGGGTCGGTGCCCGGCGGCACCGGGACGGCGTTGCGCCGCTGGCGGGTCTTCAGCGCCCGGGCCGCGGACATCCATTCGGGCATCGGGCGGCCGCGCTTGCGCAGCAGGCCGAAGAGCACCAGCGGCAGCGCGACGGCGGCGGCCACGACGGTGCCCATCACCTTGTCGATCAGGAAGCCGCCCAGCAGAAGTGCGAGGGCCAGCTCGATCAGCACCAGCTGCTGCACCCGCACCGGGCCTATGCTGCCCGGCCGCCGGGTCATCGCCGGGGCCGCCGCCCGGGCCCGCGGGCCGCGGGAGGTGCCGCCGGACGTCCCGGGCGGGCCGGGGTGCGCGGGTGGTGGCTGGTTCCCGGACGTGCGCCCGGACCTGGTCGCGGTGGTCATCCCCCGTACAACCCTTCTGCTGCCGTTCGTACGTCTGCTTCGTACGCCTGCTCCGCCGCTCCGCGTCCGCCCGGGGCCTTTGCCCCGTTCGTCCCGCGGGACGCTCCCGGCAGTGCCTGGCGGGCCGATCACCCTACCCCGTACCGTACGGTGCGATCGTCACACGGCATAGTAGGGGTCCCATCGGTCCCCGCCGTCGTCGCGGCGGTGCGGGCCCCGGCGCCAGGCACGACAACACAGCAGCGAACAACGGGGAGTTGACGCAAGGATGGCGACACGCAGGGATGAGCTGAACGCCTACTCGTTCGCGCGCAAGCGCACGGTGGCAGCGTTTCTCCAGCCCTCGCCGCACGGTTCCGAGGAAGCGGCCCCGCGCCCGCTCAAGACCGTCGCCCCGAGTCTCGTCGTGGGCCTGCTGATCGTCGTCGCCTTCGGCTTCTGGGGGATACTCAAGCCCTCCGCGCCGACCGGCTGGAACAAGCCGGCCGAGAAGGTCATCGTCGGCGACGAGTCGACCACCCGCTACGTGGTGCTGAAGACCAACGGCGAGGCGCAGTTGCACCCCGTGCTCAACCTCGCCTCCGCCCGGCTGCTCCTGGACCCGCAGAAGTTCGGGGTCATCAAGGTCAAGGAGTCGGTGCTGGACAACAGCGGGATGACGCTGGGCACCACCATCGGCATCCCGTACGCCCCCGACCGGCTGCCGGGGGCCGACGACGCGGGCAAGGCCAAGACCTGGGCGCTCTGCGAGGCGCCGGGGGGCGGCACCAACTCCGCCACACAGCGCGCGGTGTTCGTCATCAACCGGCAGAAGCCCCAGGAGGCGGCGCTCGTCGGCGGCCGGAACCAGCTGCGCGCCGACGAGGCCATGTACATAGAGGTACCCGACGGCGCCCAGTACCTGGTGACGGACAAGGGCAACGCCTACCTGCTGGGCGACGCCGGCGGCAGGCAGGACCGGGTCACGGTGAACCTCCTGCGCCAGGTCGTCTTCGGTGCCTCCGCGCAGCCGCAGAAGGTGGACGCCGCCTTCCTGTCGACGCTCAACAGCAGGAACGGCGCCCTCTACTTCCCGCCCGTCGCGGACCTCGGCGCCCCCTCCGCCGCTCCCGGCCTGAGCCCGGAGCACGCGAAGGTCGGCCTGGTCCTCAAGGCCAACAACGACCAGTACGTGGTGCAGAAGGACCGGGTCGTGCGGGTCACGGACTTCGTGGCGAAGCTGCTGCTCAACATCCCGGCCGCGGCGTCGCTGTACAGCGGTTCGCCGGAGCCCGCGTCCGTCGGCATCGGCGAGGTCGCCTCGGCGCAGGCGAGCGAGACCTACCTGGACAACCTGGGCTGGCCCGAGAAGGCCGTCACCCAGGCCAACACCCAGGACGAGAAGTCCGGCCGCCGGGTCGCCTGCAGCGTGTACAGCGGTACCGACGACAAGCTCACCAAGCAGCCGGCGATGACGATGTGGGCCGGCCGCAAGTTTCCCCGCGACGTCGCGCAGAGCGGTACGAACACCTACGTCTCCCCGGGCAGCGGCCTGTTCTACAGGGCGTACGACGGCACCGACAAGCGCATCGGGTCCATCTACCTCGTCACCGACACCGGCCTGCGCTACTCGGTGCCCACCACCGGGGACAGCGACGCAGGCGGCGCCGCCAAGCAGGACGAGGAAGTCGGTGTCGTGCAGACCAAATTGGGGTATGGGAAGAACTCCCCGGTGCCCGTGCCGAAGATCTGGTCCGATCTTCTGGCGACCGGTCCGACCCTCGACGAAGGCGCCGCCAAGCAGGCGCAGGGTTCCTGATCAAGGCCGGAACAATACCGTCGACGATCCCTCAACGCCGTTAGTAACGTGAGGGTTTGGTGATGACGGTCAGGATCCCGATACGGAACCGGTTACCTGTTCGCCTTGTCACGGGTATTGGCTAGAGTTGAAGACCGACGACACCCACCGTTGTCGATCGGATACCGGATCTTCTACGTCTCATGGGGGACTCCACACATGGCTGGACAGCAGTTCACCATGACCGAGGAGGAGATGGTTGCCTTCAGCAGCCGTATCTCCACGGTCAACTCCTCGATTCAGGGCGAGATTCGCCGCCTCCAGACCGTGATCGACACGATCACCTCGGGCTGGAAGGGCTCCGCTGCCACGGCGTACAACAATCTGCAGACGCAGGTGAACGAGGACGCCAACAAGATCAATCAGATCCTGGGCGACATCAAGGAAGCCGTCGACGCGAGCACCCGGAACTACTCCGCCTCCGAGGAGGAGCAGCGCGCGTCCATCCAGAGCATCTCGTCCCAGGGTGGCAACCCGTTCGGATGACCGGCCCTGTGCGCCCGTGCGCCGGTGCCCGTCGCCCGCGTCTCGTCGTGAGCGCGTGGCCGCGCACGCAGCGCATGCCGTTCCTGTCCGAATCCAACATCTGAGGAGACATCACATGTCCGGGCAGATCCTGGTCAACTTCCAGACCATCTCCCAGGCCGCGACGGACGTCCGTACGACGGCCAACAACATCAAGCGCCAGCTGGACGACCTCGAGTCGGGCGTGAAGAAGATCGCCGCCACGTGGGAGGGCTCGGCGCAGGAGGCCTACCGCGCCAAGCAGACCGAGTGGGACCAGCGCGCCGCCTCCATGCACCAGACCCTGGAGGCCATCGCCCGCGCGCTCGACACCGCGGCGCAGAACTACCAGGACACCGAGAACAAGAACCGGCAGATCTGGGGCTGATTCGCGCGCCTGGCCGCGTCACGCGCGATGAGGGCGGGTGTGTACGGACGACGTACGTGCTCGCCCTCATCGGCGGTTCGGCCCACGAACCGCACACAACGGGAGGACGGAAGACCAGTGGGATCGCACGCCGTGAGGCGCACCGCCGCAATCGCCGCAGCCGCGGCGATCACCGCCTTCGGCCTGCCGGTCTCCGGGGCCGCTGCCGGGGCGGACGCCTCGGCCGACGGCGTACGGACCGTCCTCGCCGACGGCGGCGGCCTGGGGGAACGCTTCCAGATCGACGACACCCAGTGCTCCTTCCCGTCCGACCCGATCGCGGGCACGCCCTGGTCGCTGCAGCGCATCGTCCTGGACCAGCTCTGGCAGGACACCCAGGGCCTCGGTGTGATGGTCGCCGTCATCGACACCGGCGTCGACGACACGAACAGGCAACTGGCCCCGGCCATCGCCCGCGAGGTCGGCACCGGCGCCCACAAGAAGCGCGCCGGCCTGGACTTCTTCGACAGGAAGCACGGCGACGGCACCAAGGACGACGTAGGCCACGGCACCAAGGTCGCCGGCATCATCGCCGCCCGGCCCGCCCCGGACACCGGCTTCGTCGGCATCGCCCCGCGGGCCTCCATCCTCGCCATCCGGCAGAACGACAACCAGGGCGGCGGCACGGTCGGGACGATGACCGAGGCGATCCGTTACGCGGTGCGCAGCGGTGCCAAGGTCATCAACATCTCGCAGGACACCGCGTCCACGTTGCCGCCCGACTCGGCGCTGGAGCGGGCCGTCGACTATGCCAAGGACCACGACGTCCTCATCGTCGCCTCCGCCGGCAACGACGGCGCCGACGGCAAGAACAAGCGGACCTACCCCGCTTCCTACGACGGCGTCCTCGCGGTCGGCGCCTCCGACCGCGACAACGCCCGCGCCAACTTCTCCCAGCCGGGTCCGTTCGTGGGCGTCGCGGCCCCGGGCGTCGACATGGTCTCCACCGTCCCCTACGGCGGCCACTGCATCGACCAGGGCACCAGCTTCTCCGCGCCGTACGTCGCAGGTGTCGCCGCCCTCATCCGGGCCAAGCACCCCGACTGGGGCTACCGCCAGGTCATCACCCAGATCGAGCAGACCGCCGACCGCGGCAAGCCCGGCCGCGACGACTTCGTCGGCTGGGGCGTCGTCGACCCCGTCGCCGCGGTCAACGACGACGCGACCACCCCCCAGGCCGCCCCGACGCCCGATCCGGTCGTCAACCCCGGTGGCCACGAGAAGATCGAGGCAGCCACGGTCGTCCTCGGCGAGACCCCCCAGCAACGCACCGAGCGCTACGCCGTCTACACGGTCGGCGGCGCGGCCGCGGGCATCGCTCTGCTGGTGGGAGGCGGGGTCGTCCTCGGCGACTGGCGCCGCAAGCGAGGGATCAACACATGAGTAGGAACGGGGAAGCGACACGATGAGTGACCAGTACAAGGTCGATCTGAGTGAGCTAGAGGACACGATCACCAAGCTCAACGGCGTGATCAGCCAATTGGGCGTCGCCAACGTCTGCGCCAGGAACGACACCTATCTGCCGCCGGGCGCGCTCGGATCGGGATTCGCGGAAGCCGAGGAACTGTCCCGTGCGCACGAGGACATGAAGACGCACATCGAGTCGGTTGTGGCCTACATCCATGGCGTCATGAACGACTTCGGCGGCAAGACCAAGAAGGTGCACGGCCATTATTCGGACGCCGAATACGACGCGCAGGGCGGCATGTCCGGCAGCGGTAAGTGAACACATCATGCGCGGATCGATGAACGTCGTGCCGGTCGCCAAGGGGGATAGGAATCATGGCTGACGAGGGAACGTACTACGAGTACCAGGCCCCGACGCAGTGCTATGCCGGGGAGCACACCACGAACTTCGCCGGCGCGAAGAACATGGACCAGATGAAGGCCATGCTCGCCAACGCCGACCACGTGGAGGTCGAGTCCTGCGCGCAGGGCTGGCTGCAGGTCCACGACCAACTGGTCACCGGGTCCGGCAGCGCCAAGTTCGTCTTCGACGCCGCGGTCGAGCACATCACCCAGCACTGGGACGGTGCCGCGGCGGAGGGGTTCCGCGAGCAGGCCAAGATCATCAGCAAGATGATCACGGACTGCTCCACGTATGCCAAGTACACCTCGCAGGCGATGACCAACGCGGCGTCCGTACTCAAGACGATCAAGCCGCAGGTCGACGCGATGGAGAAGCCCGGCACCCTGTCCAGCTGGGGCGACGCGCTCGGCGACGGCTTCGACCGCAGCGACGCGCAACTGCACACGGACCTCGGCAACGGCATGGACACGCAGTCCGCGCTGGACCGCAACCGCGGTTCGCTGTCGGCGGGCAAGGAAGCGCAGCTCGAAATGGCTGTGAAGATGGAGCAGCTGGGCGCGGGGTACAACGCGCAGTCGAGGGCGATGGGGTCGTGGACGAAGAAGCCCATGCCTAAGGGACGGGTCAATGACAGTGACGACTACCCGGGTGACCCGGGCGGCGTCGCACCTGTCCCCGTCGTGGTGCCCCCGGAGATCACGCAGCCCAACACGGGCGCCTCAAGCCGCCCGACGCGACGGACGTCGACCGGCACGGTGTCGCCGACCGTCAGGGAAGTGAAGCCGCCCCGGGAAAGCGGTATCAGCGGCGGGGTGCAGAAGCCGCCCGCCGGCACCAAGCCTCAGGTCGGCACTGCCATCGACGGCATCGGCGGGGGGACGACCGGTGCGGGCGGCTACGGCGGCGGCAGCGCCGGCATCGGTGGCGGCGTCGGCGGAGTCGGTGGCCCCGGTGCCGGTGGCACTGCCGGCGTCGGTGGCGCCGGTGCGGGTCTCCCGGGCGCCTTGGGCGGCGTAGGTGGACGCGGCGGAAGGGCGACCGGTTCCGGCGCGGGTGGCGCCGGACGGGCCGGAGCGGTCGGTCGTGGCGGTATGCCCGGTGCCGGCGGCGCGGGCGCCGGAGCGGGCGGCAGGGGCGGTGCAACCGCCGGACGCGGGGGGAGCCTCGCCCGTCGCGGGGGCGGCGTCGTCGGCGCCGCCAAGGGCACCGGATCGGGTACGCGCGGCACACCGGGCGGTTCGGGCCTGCACAAGAGTCGCGGCGCTTCCGGTGCGGGCAGCGGAAACACCGGCAAAGGCGCGAACCGCATGATGGGTCGCGGCTCGACCGATCGGACGGAAGAGGAAGAGCGGCGTGAGGGAGAGCGTCCCGACTACCTGGTCGAGGACGAGGAGACCTGGACCCCTGAGCGCAACAACGCTCCTCGGGTCATCGAGTAACCAGTTGGTCCACCGCACGATGTAGAAAGGCTTGGCGGTACGGCCGAAGGCCGTACCGCCAACTCGCCAGGGAAAGGACGTACGGGTGGCTTTCGCGCGAATGCTGCAGATCGCAGGTGGGGCGGCGCTCGCAAGTGCCTTGATCTTCGCTTCGGCGCCAGTCTCGGCGGCTGACGACATCAGGGACAAGCAGTGGCCTCTCGTCGCGTTCGACGCAGAAGCCATCTGGAAGGTCACCCGAGGCAAGGGGGTGACCGTAGCCCTGATCGACTCCGGGGTGAACGCCAACCATGTCGATCTCAAAGGAAGTGTGATCCAGGGCAAGGACTTCATGGACGGTGGCTCCACCGACCCTGGTCCAGACGACTCGCATGGCACGGAGATGGCTTCTGTCATCGCCGGTCACGGTCATGGTCCTGGCTCGACCGAGGGCGTCATGGGCCTTGCTCCCGAGGCCAGGATCCTGGATATCCGTGATGACGGGGGACGTGCGGACGGATTCGCATCGTCAATCCGGTACGCCGTTGATCACGGTGCGTCTGTCATCAACATCTCGTCGGAGGGGTCGTCGAGACTGGATGCGGAGGCGGAGGCGGTCGCTTATGCGCTCAAGAAGAACGTCCTGGTCGTTGCCGGTGCGGGTAACGACGGATCTGAGATGGGGTACCCGGCCGGTTACCCAGGTGTGGTCGCCGTCGGAGGCGTGAAGAACGACACGCGCATCTGGGAGAATTCGAATTACGGCACGCAACTTCTCCTCACCGCGCCGGCGACGTCCATCCTCGCGGCCGGATCGAAGTCCGACACCGCCTATCGTTCAGGCACGGGGACTTCCGACTCTACCGCCTTCGTCTCCGCCGCAGCGGCCCTCCTCCGCGCCAAGTTCCCCGATCTGACCGCAGGTCAGGTCGTCAACCGCCTGACCAGGACCGCCGGGCTCCCCGCGTCCGCGAAGGGCATCCCGCTCCCGGACAAGCGCTACGGCTACGGGTTCATCCAGCCGCTCGCCGCCCTCACCCGGGACATCCCTGCGGGGCCGAAGTACGGCCCGCTCGCCGTGCCGGAATCGCTCAAGACCGGGCAGAGCGGCGCCGGCCAGGGGGCCACGGACGACCCCTCGGCCCCCGCGCCGAGCGTCACCGGCGGCGCCATGAGCGACGACGAGCAGGCGGCCGCCGACCGCAAGCAGGTCATCGCGCTGAGCGTGATCGGCCTGGTGGGCCTTCTCGTCCTCGCCCTGAGCATCTTCGTGATCGTCAAGATCGCCCGCCGCGACAAGGGCGACGGCAACCGCCCCGGCGGCCCGGGCGGCCCCGGCGCGCCGGGCGGCGGATACGCGCCGTACGGACAGCCGCAGGCGCCGCAGCAGTACCAGCCCCAGCCCCAGCCGCAGCAGGGCAATCCGTACGCGCAGAACCCGTACGGGGGGCAGCAGCAGAGCCCGCCGTCGTCGTGGGGGCCGGGGCGCCAGTAACGAACAGCCGTCGTACGTCAACGCATTCAACGGGGAGAAGGCATCGGCCATGGCCGGTTACTACAAGGTGGAACTCGACGCGCTCGCGGAGCTCGGCACGCAGTTGGGGAACTGCGCCGACGAGATGCGCTCCGCGATGAAGGTCCTGAAGGACATCGGCCCGAAGGGCTCCGGCTTCGCGGAACTGGAGGCGGCCTGTGACGACTTCCAGGACGCCTGGGGCTACGGGATCGGGCTCATCGCGGACGCGACGGGGGGCGTCACCAAGGGCCTGGCCGACACCCGGAAGGTGTACGAGACCCTGGAGCAGCAGGTCGCGGCCTCCTTCAAGCCGTCGGGCAAGGGGGAGACCACGTGACATCGACGCCCGAGGGCGGGCCGGAGGACGGTGCCGCGGCGTTCCGGTTCCAGGTGCAGCCCGAATTCCACGAGATACCCCTTGGCATAGGGCTGGACGAAGAGACGTTCACGGAGCGGATGCGGGCGTACGCGCGCGACTATTGGGGCGACCGGGAGGACTGGGAGCCGCTGCGCAGGATGTTCACGGCCGTGCACGCGGCGAACGCGCAGCAGCTCGCCGCCGACGGCGTCGTCCACCAGGCGCTCGGCATCTTCCCCATCGGGGGTACGGCCGACGGCGCTCAGGCACCCGAACGGGTGAGCCGTTGCACGCTGTTGGTCAGTGTGCGGGAGTTGGACAATCCGGATCCCGCGCTCGCCGCCGCCGGCATCGTGGAGACGCTGGCGCGCACCAACGACGGGGGCGAAGCCCAGCTCGTCAGCCTTCCCGCGGGACCCGCCGTGGTGAACGTCGCCGGGTCGCGCGCGGTCTGGAGGCTCCCGGACGGCGAACAGGAGAGGTTCTTCGTCCGGATCGAACTCTGGCTGCCGTTCCCGCAGGAGAACCGGTTGCTCCTGTTCTGTCTGAGTACGTCCGATGTCCAGGATCTCTTCCACTACCAGGCGGTTCTCGCGGACATCGCCGACACCGTCACCTTCGCGGGCACGGAGGACGGCACCGGTGACGCAGCCGAGGCACCGACGGCGAACGTCGCGGATCCGCGGGAGAGGACGGCGTACGCATGACCACGCAGACATACGATGCCCTCGGTTTCGACCCGGCGCCCGGGGTCCCGGCGTCGGTGGCCCAGCTCGTCACCACCCTGAGCAGGGTCGGCAATCAGCTGAACGAGGCGCACGGCACGCTGACCCGGCTGGGCAAGAGCGATGGCATCTGGGAGGGCGACGCGGCGGACGGCTTCGCCAAGAAGGTCGGCGAACTGCCGAAATACCTGATCGACGGGTACGGCTCGTTGATCGACGCCGCCCACGCCCTGCACCGGTGGCAGTCGCAGCTCACCGACTTCCAGACCCTCGCGGCCCGCTACGAGGCGGAGGCCGAGCAGGCCCGCCGGGCCCTGGCCTCGGCGCAGTCCGCTCCGGATCTCCGGCTGGCGGGGCGGACCTTCGACACCGACGCCGCGCTGCAGGACGCCCAGCGGCGCCTCGACTTCGCCGTCAATCAGGTCAACGAGGCCACGGACGGACTGAACACCGTCATCAAGAAGGCCCAGGACCTGCTGAGCGACCACGAGGCGGCGGCCCGTGCGGCGGCCGAGGCCATCCGCAAGGCCGCCGAACGTGCCCCGGACGAACCGGGGCTCTTCGACCGGTTCCTCGATTCCCTGAAGGACCTGGGCGACAGGATCAAGGATCTCGCCGCCGACGTCCTGGACTGGCTCAAGAACAACGCCGACCTGCTGTACAAGATCGGCGACTGGCTCGGCTACGCGAGTGCGGCGTGCGACGTCCTGGCGGTCGTCTTCTCGGAGACCATCGTGGGCGCGGTGGTGTTCGAGGCCATCGGCATGGTCCTGAACGCCGGAGCGCTGGCCTTCCATGCCGGTGGCTGGGCTCTGGGAGCCAAGGACGGCTCGTGGTTGGACATCGGCCTCGACATCGTCGGATTTGTGCCGTTCGGCGACCTCGCCCGCGGTGGCAAGGTCGCCGTGGGCGCGCTCAAGGGCGTCAAGATCCCGATGAACGTCCTCGACTTCGGTGCGAAGGCGGCGGATTCGTGGAAGCGTGCCGGCGATCTGATCGACGCGGTCGGCGGAACCGCCAAGTTCGGCGAGGACGCCGAGAAGTGGGTGGCGCGCAACTGGAGTTCCCTCGGCAACAAGGCACACGCCATCCACGTCACCGCGGACAAGTTCGCGGACCGGTTCGCGCTCGCCGTCGCCAAGGAGTTCGGCGACTCCACGCTGTACCGGGCGGGGACGTCCCTGCTCGACGCCCCGTTCCGGAAGATCATGCCGGAGCTGATCGAGCGCACGCCGCTGTCGCGTATCCCCGCTCTCGCGGACTCCGTCAGACCGGTCGTCGACGAGGCGGGCACCGTCGTCGGGAAGTACATCGACCCGCGGTCGTGGACGGCGCGCGGGTACGAGGCCGCCATGGGGGCGAAGGATCTGTACAAGGAGGGTGTGCGCCACGTGACAGAGGACGTGCAGTACACGTCGGACAAGGTCCATGAAAGTATCGACCGGGCCCGTTCCACGGCCGGTCGGATCGTCGACACCATCAACCCCTTCGGATAGCCGTGAGCAACAGTCACCCGGGGTGGTCGGCCCCGGCTCATCAGACACCGTTCCCCACGCCCGCGCCCGCGTCCCGGCAGGTGTTCCAGGTCTCCCCGCCCGGTCCCGGCGACCCGGAGCGGCAGGGGTCCCGGCTGGTCCTGGCGATCAGGCAGCCCGGCAACCGACGGGACGCCGCGGCCTTGGCGTACGTCTACGCATCCCCCGGGTCCCGGAACCCGGGCGCCGCCTCCTCCACCGCGCTGTGGATCCACGGCGGCGCGGACGGCGGCCCGTTGTGCGTCGTGCGCCCTGCCGGCCGCGCGGAGTACGAGGTCGGCACCCCCGAGGGCGGCCCGCTCGCGCGGATCAGCCGGCGTTCCGGGCGGGTCCTGCCCTGGCCGCGGCGTGTCCGGTGGACCATCCGGCCCGTCGGCGCCTCCGCGGCGGCCGTGGGCAAGGCGGGCTCCTGGTACGCGTGGACGTTCTACCTGCTGCTCGCTCCGGTCTGGTTCCCCCTGTGGCTCGTGCAACTGGTGTACTCGCTGGTCGACGGCTCGGATCCGGTCGACCTCGACGGCCCGCAGCGCACGCGATGGCGTACGGCCGGTGCGGGCACCGCGCTCGACCGGCGGGGCGTCAGCTCCGCGGTGTACGACCTCGATCCACGGCGCCTGGATGCCCGGATCGCCTACGCCCAGGCCGTACTCCGCTCCGGGAGCAACCTGCTCCCGTCGTGACGCGGGCCGCCGAGGTCGTGGCCCGCTGTGCCATGCGGGATCGGTCCCCGGCACCGTGACGGCGCGGACGCCGGGGGCCAGTGCCCGCCCTGCGTCCGCGTCGAGCGGTGCCTCAGTCCGTCCGGTAGCCCACCAGGAGGTCCACCAGACCCTTCGGATTGCTCAGCGCCACCAGGTGGCCGCCCGGCAGGACGTCCGGCTCGATGCCGAGACGGTCGCGGGAGACGCGTCGCTGGAAGTCCACGGGGAAGAGCCGGTCGTCGTGTCCGGCGATGACGCGGGTGGGCACGTCCGGCCAGGCGGGCAGCGGGAAGGGGACGCCGAACGGGGTGTCGGACTGGCGGGAGTCCTGGGTGAGGGCCTGAGCCACCAGGGGCTGCGGCAGGTCGTGGAAGAAGGTGACCACGGGGTCGAAATCGGCGTCCGGCGCACGGCCCTCGGCGAGGTCGAGGGCGCTGCGGGCCGCGGCCTGGCCCGTCTCGGCCCACCAGTCACCGGCTGTCTCGCCCGGGGCCGGGATCATCGCGTTGACCAGGACGAGCAGCTCCACCCGGTCCTCGAGGCGGTCGCAGACCAGCGGCGCGGTGAAGCCGCCCATCGACTGGGCGACCAGCACCAGGTGCGCGCGGTCGCCCACCGCGGCGACGACCGCGTCCGCGTACTCCTCCAGCCCCGCCGCGTCGTCGGCGGCGGGCAGGTCCACCGCGATCGCCTCGTGGCCCCGGCGGCGCAACTCCGCCACCACGAGCTGCCAGTACCAGCCGCCCGCGCCGCCCGCTCCGGGAAGCAGCGCGTACGTCGTGGTCGTCACGCCTTCGCCAGGACGGAGGCGAAGCCGTCGAGGATGCGGTGGGCACCGGCCTCGGTCGCGGCGCGGTGCTCGGCGGGAATGCCGGCCTGGTGGAGGGCGACCTCGGTCTTGTCGCCGTGGTCGGTGAACGTGGCGTCCAGGACGACCTCGCCGCCGTCGGGGGCGCCCATCGTCCACACCAGGCGCTCGTGCGGTACGACGTCGCGGTAGGTGCCGCCCAGCGGCATCTCGCCCTGCGGGGTGGTGACGGTGGCGCGCCAGGTGCCACCGGGGCGGACGTCGCAGACGACGGTCGGCAGCGGGGCGCCGAACCACTGGGCGAAGTACTCGCGCCCGGTCCACACGGTCCAGACCTTGGCGACCGGCGCGTCGAAGGCCCGGGTGATGGTGATGTCGTTCATGGCGGCGTGCCCTTCTCGGTACGGCGGCGGAGTGCGCGGCGCACTCGTTCTCACGATGGGGCAGACCGGCGTCAGGACCGGGACTCATCGGTCCCGTCACGTCCCGGTGTCGGACCCTCGTGATGTCATCGCCGGGAGCGACGAGGGGAGCCGGGCATGACGGTCGAGGTACGGATCGAGCCGTGGGGACAGGAGGATCTCGCCCTGCTGCGGCGCACGAACGCGCCCGCGATGATGACGCACCTGGGCGGCCCGGAGACCGAGGAACAGCTCCTGGCACGGCACCGGAGGTATCTGCTGCAGGGCGGCGAGGAACGCGGGGGGATGTTCCGCATCGTGCTGCCGCCCACGGGCGAACCGGTGGGCACCATCGGGTTCTGGGAGCGGACCTGGCGGGGCGAGACCGTGTACGAGACGGGCTGGAGCGTTCTGCCGGAGTACCAGGGGCGCGGCATCGCCGTGGCGGCCGGCCGGGAGATCATCGGACTGGCGCTGGCGGCCGAAGGCGGACCGCGTTCCCTGCACGCGTACCCCAAGGTGGACAACCCGCCCTCGAACGCGATCTGCCGCAGGCTGGGCTTCACGCTCGTGGGGGAGTGCGACTTCGAGTACCCCGCCGGCAACCCCATCCGCTGCAACGACTGGCGGCTGGAGCTCACCGCCGCCGGCTGACGCACCGGGGCGGAGCGGGCCAGGCCGTGTCGTCACACGGGCGCCGGCCGCCGGAGGCAGTTGGGGGAGGGAATGTGACGACGGGGCCCGCAGGCGTCGCCGTGCCGCCCGTCGCACACCGACCAGGTCACGGCCGGGGTCGAGCGGCGTGACCACCGGGAGCACGTACACGCGGTCGTCGTCCTCCGGGGTGCGCGGGACGGCCGATGGCGTGAGCACGGAGGCCGTGGCCGCGCCCGCGGCGGTCCGCGTGCGCGCGCCCGCCCTCGACGCAGCCGGCGCGCAGGGCACGCCCGGCGTCCTCCCCCACCGGCGCGTGCGGGCCGTCGAGGGAGTGCTCCCGGTCCGCGTCGTCCAGATCGCCCGTCGAAGGCCTCGACGTGTTGTCTCCGGATCCGCGGTGCGGGCCACGGCGACACCGGTGCGGGGCGTCCGGCGGTCCGGCGGAAGGGTCGTGCCGCCATCCCGGTGCCTGCCGCCCCGCTGTCGGTGGCTCCTGCCACAATCGTGCCGTGCTGACCCTGGGGACGATCGTGCTGGGCGCCGAGGACGTGCACCGCGCCGCGGCCTTCTGGAGTGCCGCACTCGGCTACGTGCCGCGTGACGCGGACGCCGTGAACGCCGTGAACGCGGTGGACGCCGACTGGACGGTGCTGGTGCCCGCCGAGGGCGGCAAGGGCCCCGGTATCGCCCTGGGCCGGAGCGCGACCCCCGTCCAGGAGCACCCGCGGGTCCACCTCGATCTGTACGCCGACGACGCCGCCGACCAGGCGGCACAGGTGGAGCGGCTGATCGCCCTGGGGGCCGGGCGCGTCGAATGGGACCTCTACCCGCCGGACCCCGACTTCGTCGTGCTCGCCGACACCGAGGGCAACCGCTTCTGCGTCATCGACACGTCTTTCGCGCCGTCCTCCGGCGCCTCCTGAAGCGGGTGTCCCCCGAGCGGCGGGCCGTGGTCATGGCGTCCCGGGGAGTGGCACGATGGCCCGCACACCCTTCTCGCGACGCAGACGACCGGGGGCACCGAGCCGATGAGCAAGGAGATCAGCGACGGCGATCTGATGGACGTCGCCGCAGACCCGGAGCAGGCCCGCCGCCTGCACAGGGCGCTCAGGACGCTGGCGGACAACCCGAACGTGACCGGTCCGCTCAAAGACATGGCGCGTGAGGTCCTCAACGGCCGTCTCGGCATGCGCGAGGCCCTGGACTCCGACGCCTGGCGCGGGGCCGTCGGCGACCGCATGGCCGAACTGCGCCGGATCGACGAGCAGATGACCCCCGAGGAACGTGCCGCGGCGCGCGAGCGCGCCGAGCGGTGGTTCGGGCAGCGGGAGCAGCGGGAGCAGCAGGAGCAGATGGACCGGCCGGACGAGCAGGAGGCCCGGGCCGGACACGACGCCGCCCCCGCCGATCCGCGCGACATCCCGCCCGCCTACCGGCCGCCCACCCGGGGCGACTGACCCGCCGCGCCCGTACGCCCGGTCCCGCGCGCCCGGTACGGCGACGGGGCGGGGCGGACCCTTCGCCCCGCCCCGCCCCGCCCCGCTCCGTGCCGCGTCAGCTCTCCGGCAGGAAACCCGTCTGGATCAGCTGGTTGCCGCGCCGCCGGGTGAGGAACTGCGCCCGCCCCGGCGGCAGTTTGGCCGCCTTGGTGTTGCCGAAGACGGGCCCCTCGCCCGGGTCGCCGGACAGGACGATCCCGGTCGCGCCGAGCTCCTTGGTCCGGGTGAGGAAGGGTTCGAAGGACGACCGCGAGGCCCCCGAGGTGCTGCGCGACAGGATGATGCGCAGGCCCAGGTCACGGGCGAACGGCAGGTACTCCATCAGCACCTGCATCGGGTTGCCCATCGAGGTCGCGACCAGGTCGTAGTCGTCGACGAAGACCCACGCGTCCGGCTCGCTGTACCAGCTGCGGTTGCGCAGTTGCTCGGGCGTGACGTCCTGGCCGGGCATCCGTCGGCCCATCGAGCCGGCCAGCGACTCCATGACCTCCTGCAACTGCGGGCCGGAGGCGCAGTACTTGTACATGTGGCTCTCCGGTACCTGGCCGAGCAGCGCCCGGCGGAAGTCGGAGACCACGAACAGCGCCTTGCCGGGCTCGTAGCGCTCGCTGACCTGCTTGGCGATCAGCCGCAGCAGCGAGGACTTGCCGGACTCGCTCTCGCCGTAGATCACCATCAGAGGATCGGTCTCGAAGTCCACGAACACCGGGGAGAGCGTGAGCTCGTCGACGCCGATCGCGATGCCGCGGTCGGAGAAGTCGCCGCCCTTGGGGAGTTCGGTCGACGGCAGCATCGTCGGCAGCATCCGCACCTTCGGCGCGACCGGGCCCGGCCAGCCCGCGTTGACCTGGGCGACGAGCTGCGCCATGCCGTCGGACAGGTCCTCGACCCCCGAGGAGGCGTCGATGCGCGGTAGCGCCGCCAGATAGTCCAGCTTCTCCGGGGACAGGCCGCGGCCGGGCTTGCCGACCGGTACGTTCTCCGCGCGCCGGCGGTCGAACTCGGACTCCATCGGGTCGCCGAGCCGCAGCTCCAGCCGGCTGAGGATCTGGTCGCGCAGCGCGGGCCGGATCTCGGTGTAGCGCGTGGCGGTGACGATCAGGTGGATGCCGAAGCCCAGGCCCCGGGCGGCGATGTCGTTGATGACCGGGTCGAGTATCTCGTAGTCGGTCTTGAACGTGCCCCAGCCGTCGATGACGAGGAAGACGTCGCCCCACGGCTGGTCCGGGAAGTGCCCCGCCGCCCGCCGGGAGCGGAAGGTGTTCATCGAGTCGATGACGTTGCTGCGGAAGAACTCCTCGCGGGCATTGAGGATGCCGTGCACCTCGGCGACGGTGCGGCGGACCTTCTCCGCGTCCAGCCGCGAGGCCACCCCGCCGACGTGCGCCAGCCCGTCCAGTGCCAGCATGCCTCCGCCGCCGAAGTCCAGCGCGTAGAACTGGACCTCCTTCGGGGTGTGGGTCAGCGCGAAGGACGCGATGAGCGAGCGCACCAGCGTGGACTTCCCGGACTGCGGGCCACCGACGACCAGGGCGTGGCCGCCGGAGCTCGACAGGTCGGCGTACATCACGTCACGGCGCTGCTCGAAGGGCTTGTCGACCAGGCCGACCGGCACCGTGAGCTTGCCGGTGGCCGTGTAGCCGTCGGCGTGCAGACCGCGCTCGGTGCTCACCGTCAGCGGGGGCAGCAGCTGGTCGACGCTGAACGGCTCGTTCAGCGGAGGCAGCCACACCTGGTGGGCGGGCGGTCCCTGGCCCTCCAGGCGGCCGACGATCACGTCGAGGACGGTGTCGGCCAGCGCGTCGTCCACCTGGCCGGCCGGGCGTGCCTGCGGCTCCGGCTCGGTGAGGATGCGCACCGGCACCGGCGCCGCGGTGAACAGCACGGGGGAGTGGTCGATGCGCGCCCCGCTCGCCGTCCGCGTGCCCGGCGCGCGGTAGGTGCCGGAGACGTACGCGGCCTTGAACTGCACCATGCTGTCGGTGCCGTACTTCAGGATGCCCGCGCCCGGCACGTTGGGCAGGTGATAGGCGTCCGGCACGCCGATCGCGGTGCGGGACTCGGCGGCGGAGAAGGTGCGCAGACCGATGCGGTACGACAGGAAGGTGTCCAGGCCGCGCAGCTTGCCCTCCTCCAGGCGCTGCGAGGCGAGCAGCATGTGCACACCCAGTGACCGGCCGATGCGGCCGATCTGGATGAACATCTCGATGAAGTCGGGCTTGGCGGCGAGCAGTTCGGAGAACTCGTCGATGATCAGCACGAGCGAGGGCAGCGGGTCGAGGGCCGCCCCGGCGGCGCGGGCCTTCTCGTAGTCCGTGATGTTGGCGTAGTTGCCGGACTGCCGCAGCAGCTCCTGGCGGCGGGTGAGCTCGCCGGTGATGGAGTCGCGCATGCGGTCCACCAGGGTCAGCTCGTCGGCGAGGTTGGTGATGACCGCCGACACGTGCGGCATGGTGCCCATGCCGGTGAAGGTCGCGCCGCCCTTGAAGTCCGCGAGGACGAAGTTGAGCGTCTCCGAGGAGTGGGTGACCGCCAGGCCCAGCACCAGCGTGCGCAGCAGCTCCGACTTGCCGGAACCGGTCGCGCCGACGCACAGCCCGTGCGGGCCCATGCCCTCCTGCGAGGCCTCCTTGATGTCCAGCATGACCGCTTCGCCGGTCTCGCCCAGGCCGATCGGCACGCGCAGCCGCTCGTGCAGGGTCCGCGGCCGCCAGGTCCGGGAGACGTCCACGGAGGACGCGTCGCCGATCCCCATCAGGTCGGTGAAGTCCAGGTTCGCCAGCAGCGGTTCGTCGGCGTCGGCCGCGCCCAGGCGCAGCGGCGCCAGCTGCCGCGCCAGCGACTCGGCCTGCACCGGGGACAGCACGTCCGGGGTGCCGACGAAGGTGCCCGCGCCGGCCTCCAGGTAGAGCTGGTCCCGCCACACCTGGATCGACAGCGAGCCGCGCATCTCGTCCAGCTCGCCGGGGACGACCTCCAGGATCGTCACACCCTGCAGCCCCTCGGCCGAGGCGATCACCGAGTCCGCGGGGACGCCGCCGCCGTCGAGCACGATCACCACGTGCGGCTGGTCGAGGACCGCCTGGCCCTCGCGGTTGAAGCGCGGGCGGCCGTCGAGTTCGTCGGCGAGCAGTTCCTCGACCTCGCCGAGGTCGCCGCAGACCAGCCGGCGCGAGCCGGCGCCGTCCTGCTCCTTGTGCTGCGCGTGCGGCAGCCACTTCGTCCACTCCCACTCCGACTGCGCGCCCGGCGCCGCGACCACGGCGACCACCAGGTCCTCGGGCGAGTGCAGGGAGCACAACTGGCCGACGACGGAACGGGTCTGGCCGTACACGGTGTCCGGGTCGCCGGATATCGTCACGTGGTAGAAGGAGCGCAGCCCCACCGCCAGCGGCAGGTTGTCCAGCGAGCCGTGCGCGGCGATGAACTGCTGCATCGAGTGGGCGGTCAGCGGCTCCAGTTCGTCCACCGGAGCGGTCTCCGGCGCGACGATCGGGGTGGACAGCTGCTGCGGTCCGAGCCCGACCCGCACCTGCGCGAAGTCGGCGTCGGAGGAACGGCGTTCCCACACCCGCGAGCGCTCGGCGACCAGCGCCCACAGCTGCTCGGGAGCGGGGTGCAGGTAATACTGTGCGTCACGCTGCTTGCGGGCGGTCTTGCGCACCCCGCGCCGCACCTGCGCCAGGTACTTGAGGTAGTCGCGGCGGGCCTCGGCCATCTGGCCGGAAGGGCCCTTGCGGGAGCGGACGATCTGGGCCACCACCATCGCCAGGGTGGAGCCCATCATCAGCACGCCCATGATCTTCATGAACCCGCCGGAGCCCCCGCTCCCCGTGGGCAGGAAGAAGAAGGCCGCCGACGAACCCATGCCGAGCATCGGCAGCAGGTTCATGAGCAGGCCCTGGTCCTCGCCGCGCGGCAGTTCGGGCGGGGCTACGAGCCGTACCTCCTCATTCGGCACCTCCGGCGGGTATACCCGCGGCGGGCGTTTGATGACGACCACGCTCACCGATGCACCAGTCCTTCACGCGAATCGCAGTTTCGGGCCGCCCCCGTGGCGACGGTCCCCCGTATGGCACGTCCCGGTCGCCCACCGGCCCCTCGGGGGCCGGGCATTGGACCACAGGCAGGTGGCGATCCTACTGGGCATGACAGTCGCGGGGCAGTGGGACAGCTGGGGGGCAAGGGACTTGGGGCACGGGGTAGGGTGACGGATCGCGAAGCGCGGACGGGGGTCCGACCCTGGACGGCCGCGTCGATGCCACCCCAAACCACCCACTGCCGGACGAGGGGGACAACTCCAGGTGAGCACGGTCTCAGCAACCGGATTCTGCAGAGTCACGGTGGCGGCGCCGAACAGCCGGATCGACGTGGCACTCCCGGAGGACGTGCCGCTCTCCGACATCTATCCGGAGATCCTGCGCCTGTCGGGCCAGACCCCGGAAGAAGCCGCACCCACCGGCTACAACTTGGTCCGCAGGGACGGCAGGGTGCTCGACGACACCCTCTCCCTGACCGAACAGCGCGTGCACGACGGCGAGTTGCTCCTTCTGCGCCCCTTCGCCGACTCGTTGCCGCCCGCCGTCTTCGACGACGTGGTCGACGCGGTCGCCGCCGCCGTCCAGACCGACCGGCGCAGCTGGAACGACGCGTTGATGCGCGGCGTGGGCCTGACCGCCGGCGTCGTCCTGCTCGCCCTGATGGCCTTCGTGCTGTGGTTCTCCGAGCCGGTCAAGCACGACATGCACGGCCTGCCAGGCGTCCTCGCCGGCGCCGCCGGCCTGGTGCTGGTCGCGCTGGCGGGCGTGCGTGCGCGGGTGTACGACGACCGGCACTCCGCCGTCGCCCTCGGCCTGTCCTCGCTGCCGCTGCTGCTGGTCGCCGGCTCCGGTGTGATGGGCGTCGACAAGGGCGAGGGCCCGGGCCGGCTGCACTTCCTCATCGGCTGCGTCGTGGTGCTGACCGCGTCGGTGCTGCTCGTGCTGCTGCTGCCGCAGGGCGACGCCCCGTTCGTCGCGGCGTCCTTCACCGCCGGTGTCGGCACCCTCGCCACCTTCGTGGCGATCCTCACCGAGGCCGCGCCGCGCGAGGCCGCCGCCGTCACCGCCGTCGTCATGATCGCCGTCGTCGGGTTCCTGCCCGGCTGGTCGGCCCGCTTCGCACGGCTGCCGATCGGTTTCCGCTCGCCCGACCAGGTCGCGAGCCGGCACCGCGGCGACGCCGAGCGACAGGGGGAGGAGGAGCCGGTCGACTTCGAGCGGATCACCAACCAGGCCCGTCGCGGCCACGAGCTGCTGCTCGGCCTGGTCGCCGGCTGCGCCGCCGCGATCGTCGGCTCCGCAGGCGTCGTGCTGGGCTTCTCCGACGACGGCTGGGCTCAGCTGCTCGCGCTGGTCATGGGCCTGGCGACGCTGATGCGCGCCCGGCTGTTCCGCTACACCTCACAGGTCGTGACGCTGATGGTGGCCGGCGTGGTCACCGTCGGCCTGCTGGTCATCGGGCTCGCGCTCAACCTGCCGACGGACATCCTCGCCGACCTGCTGCGCGGCAACCACTCCTCGCTGGACATCCGCACCGTGTGGCTGTCGGCCGCGGTGGCCCTGGGTGCCGCCCTGCTGGTCGCCATCGCCCTGGTCGTCCCGAGCAAGGGAGTCACCCCCTTCTGGGGCCGGATGCTGGACCTGGCCGAGGCCACCGTCCTGCTGTCGCTGATCCCGATCTGCCTGGCCGTCCTCGACCTGTACGCCGAGGCCCGCGGCATGACGAGCGGCTGAGGGGCCCCCGCGCCCCTGTGCCGCCCGTGGCACCCGCCACCCCGGACCCGGACATCGCACGGGGCCCGGGGTGGTACTCTGTGTAACCGATGCGTCTGCCCCCGTGCGGCGCGTCCCGCCTTCCGAGTCATCGCAGATTCCCCTGTGACACAGACCAGGGGCGCTCGAAGGCACCGACACACAAGGAGACCGTATGTCGCTCGACGTCGCGACGAAGAAGCAGATCATCGCCGAGTTCGGCACCAAGGAGGGCGACACCGGCTCCCCCGAGGTCCAGGTCGCGCTGCTCTCGCGCCGCATCACCGACCTGACCGAGCACCTCAAGACCCACAAGCACGACCACCACTCCCGTCGTGGTCTGCTGATCCTGGTCGGCCAGCGTCGCCGCCTGCTGCAGTACCTGGCCAAGAAGGACATCCAGCGCTTCCGTGCGCTCGTCGACCGCCTCGGCATCCGCCGCGGCGCGGCCGGCGCCCGCTGAGACGCCGTAGAGGGAGCGGTTCCCGTCCGGGAGCCGCTCCCTTGGCGTACGTGGGGAACCGCGCTGGGCGCGAGACCGGGACCGAAGCTTTGTAGGCTGGTCCCATACACAACGCCATAGAGCATGCGGAGGGAGCGTCCTCCTAAACGCCACCAGAGCCGGTCCTCGGTAGTGGCCCCCGGGCAGCACGTACGTCCCGGTGGCTTCGATCGAAGACCGGCCCGGCGGGACGCCCCTCCACCGACGGCCACCGGGAAGACGCCCGGCGGCACGAAAGAGGAGAATCCCCATAGTGGAGAACGAGACCCACTACGCCGAAGCCGTGATCGACAACGGCAGCTTCGGCACCCGTACGATCCGTTTCGAGACGGGCCGCCTGGCCCGTCAGGCCGCCGGTTCGGCCGTGGCCTACCTGGACGACGACACCATGGTGCTGTCGGCCACCACCGCTTCGAAGCACCCGAAGGACCAGCTCGACTTCTTCCCCCTCACGGTGGACGTCGAGGAGCGCATGTACGCGGCCGGGCGGATCCCCGGTTCCTTCTTCCGTCGTGAGGGCCGTCCCTCCGAGGACGCGATCCTCACCTGCCGCCTGATCGACCGCCCGCTGCGCCCGTCCTTCAAGAAGGGCCTGCGCAACGAGATCCAGGTCGTGGCGACGATCATGGCGCTCAACCCCGACCACCTCTACGACGTGGTCGCCATCAACGCCGCCTCCTGCTCCACGCAGCTGGCCGGCCTGCCGTTCTCCGGCCCGATCGGCGGCGTCCGCGTCGCGCTGATCCGCGGCCAGTGGGTCGCCTTCCCGACCCACAGCGAGCTGGAGGAGGCCGTCTTCGACATGGTCGTGGCCGGCCGCACCCTCGAGGACGGCGATGTCGCGATCATGATGGTGGAGGCCGAGGCCACCACCCAGACGATCAAGCTGGTCGAGGGCGGCGCCGAGGCGCCGACCGAGGAGATCGTCGCGGCCGGCCTGGACGCCTCCAAGCCGTTCATCAAGGTGCTGTGCAAGGCGCAGGCCGACCTGGCCGCCAAGGCCGCCAAGGAGACCGCCGAGTTCCCGATCTTCCTGGACTACCAGGACGACGTGTTCGAGGCGCTCGAGTCGGCCGTCGCGGACGAGCTCAAGCAGGCGCTGACCATCGCCGGCAAGCAGGCCCGCGAGGCCGAGCTCGACCGTGTGAAGGCGCTCGCCGCCGAGAAGCTGCTGCCGCAGTTCGAGGGCCGCGAGAAGGAGATCTCCGCCGCCTACCGCTCGCTGACCAAGAAGCTGGTCCGCGCGCGCGTCATCAAGGACAAGGTCCGCATCGACGGCCGCGGTGTCACCGACATCCGCACCCTGGCCGCCGAGGTCGAGGCCATCCCGCGGGTGCACGGCTCGGCGCTGTTCGAGCGCGGCGAGACCCAGATCCTGGGTGTCACCACGCTGAACATGCTGCGCATGGAGCAGCAGCTGGACACGCTGGCGCCCGAGACGCGCAAGCGGTACATGCACAACTACAACTTCCCGCCGTACTCCACCGGTGAGACCGGCCGCGTCGGCTCCCCGAAGCGCCGCGAGATCGGCCACGGCGCGCTCGCCGAGCGGGCGCTGCTGCCGGTCCTGCCGACCCGCGAGGAGTTCCCCTACGCGATCCGCCAGGTCTCCGAGGCGCTGGGCTCCAACGGCTCCACCTCCATGGGCTCGGTCTGCGCCTCCACCATGTCGCTGCTGAACGCCGGTGTGCCGCTGAAGGCCCCCGTCGCCGGTATCGCCATGGGCCTGATCTCCCAGGAGATCGAGGGCGAGACCCACTACGTCACCCTCACCGACATCCTCGGTGCGGAGGACGCCTTCGGCGACATGGACTTCAAGGTCGCCGGCACCAAGCAGTTCGTCACGGCGCTGCAGCTGGACACCAAGCTCGACGGCATCCCGGCGTCGGTCCTGGCCGCGGCCCTCAAGCAGGCCCGCGACGCCCGTCTGCACATCCTCGACGTGATGATGGAGGCGATCGACACTCCGGACGAGATGTCGCCGAACGCCCCGCGCATCATCACCGTCAAGATCCCGGTGGACAAGATCGGTGAGGTCATCGGCCCCAAGGGCAAGATGATCAACCAGATCCAGGAGGACACCGGCGCCGAGATCACCATCGAGGACGACGGCACCATCTACATCGGTGCCGCCGACGGCCCGTCGGCCGAGGCCGCCCGCACCGTGATCAACGGCATCGCCAACCCGACGATGCCCGAGGTCGGCGAGCGGTACCTGGGCACGGTCGTGAAGACCACCACCTTCGGTGCCTTCGTCTCCCTGCTCCCGGGCAAGGACGGCCTGCTGCACATCTCGCAGATCCGCAAGCTGGCCGGCGGCAAGCGCGTGGAGAACGTCGAGGACGTCCTCCCCGTGGGCACCAAGGTCCAGGTCGAGATCGCCGAGATCGACCAGCGCGGCAAGCTCTCGCTGATCCCCGTCATCGAAGGGGAAGAGAACGGCGCCGACGGCGCTGCCGACGACAAGTCCGAGGACGCGTCCGAGCAGTGACCGACCGCTCCACTCGTGTGACGGCCCGCCCCTCCACCAAGGGGCGGGCCGTCCGCACGCAGACCCTGCTCCCCGGCCTCGACGGCATCGGCACCGTGCGTCGCAGCGTCCTGCCCGGAGGGCTGCGCGTCGTCACCGAGACGCTGCCCACGGTGCGTTCGGCGACCTTCGGGATCTGGGCCGCCGTCGGCTCCCGCGACGAGACCCCGGCCCTGAACGGCGCCACGCACTATCTGGAGCACCTGCTCTTCAAGGGCACGGCACGGCGCAGCGCGCTGGAGATCTCGTCCGCGATCGACGCGGTCGGCGGCGAGATGAACGCCTTCACCGCCAAGGAGTACACGTGCTACTACGCACGTGTCCTCGACACCGATCTGCCGCTCGCCATCGACGTGGTCGCCGACATGCTGACCGGCTCGCTCATCCGCCAGGAGGACATCGACGCCGAGCGCGGCGTCGTCCTGGAGGAGATCGCGATGACCGAGGACGACCCCGGGGACCAGGTGCACGACCTGTTCGCCACGGCGCTGCTGGGGGACTCCCCGCTGGGCCGCCCGGTGCTCGGCACCGTCGAGACCATCAACGCCCTCACCCGCGACCAGGTGCACCGCTTCTACCGGAAGCACTACGACCCCACCCGGCTCGTCGTCGCCGCGGCCGGCAACATCGACCACGACGCCGTCGTCCGGCAGGTGCGCCGGGCCTTCGAGGACGCGGGCGCGCTCCGCGACCCCGAGGCCGTGCCCCGGCCGCCGCGCGGCGGCAGCAAGACGCTGCGCAGCCAGGGCCGGGTCGAGGTGCTGGAACGGCGGACCGAGCAGGCCCACGTGGTGCTCGGCATGCCCGGCCTGTCCCGGCACGACGACCGGCGCTGGGCGATGGGCGTGCTCAACACGGCACTCGGCGGCGGCATGAGCTCGCGGCTGTTCCAGGAGGTCCGCGAGAAGCGCGGCCTCGCCTACAGCGTGTACTCCTACACCTCGTCCTTCGCCGACAGCGGCCTGTTCGGGGTGTACGCCGGCTGCCAGCCGCGCCGGGTGCCCGAGGTGCTGAAGATCTGCCGCGAGGAGCTCCACAAGGTCGCCGAGAACGGCCTCGACGACGAGGAACTGCGGCGCGCCGTCGGCCAGTTCTCCGGCTCGACCGTGCTCAGCCTGGAGGACACCGGCGCCCTGATGAACCGCATCGGCAAGAGCGAGCTGTGCTGGGGCGAGCAGATGTCGGTGGACGCCACCTTGGAGAGGATCGCCGCGGTGACCCCCGAGGAGGTCCGCGCGGTCGCCCGGGACGTGCTCGGGCAGCGGCCCTCGCTGGCCGTCATAGGCCCGCTCAAGGACAAGCAGGTCGCCCGCCTGCACGATTGCGTGGTCTGAGCGGCCAGTCGTACCCAGCCCTACCCAGCCCTACCGACCGAAGGACAGGAACGATGAGCACAATCCGCGTGGGTGTGATCGGGGCCCGTGGCCGTATGGGCACGGAGGCGGTCAAGGCCGTCGAGGCCGCCGGGGACATGGAGCTGGTCGCCGCCATCGGCCGCGAGGACAAGCTGGAGGCGCTGGCCGAGAACGGCGCGCAGGTCGCGATCGAACTGACCGCGCCCGGCTCGGTCATGGGCAACCTCGACTTCTGCCTGCGGCACGGCATCCACGCGGTCGTCGGCACCACCGGCTGGACCGACGAGCGCCTGGACACCCTGCGCGGCTGGCTCGGCGCCGCCCCGGGCACGGGCGTGCTCATCGCCCCCAACTTCGGCATCGGCGCGGTGCTGACGATGCGCTTCGCCCGCCAGGCCGCCCGCTTCTTCGAGTCCGCGGAGATCGTCGAACTGCACCACCCCGACAAGGTCGACGCCCCGAGCGGCACGGCCGCCCGCACCGCCCAGCTGATCGCCGACGCCCGCCGCGAGGCGGGGCTCGGCGCCCAGCCGGACGCCACCGCCACCGCCCTGGACGGGGCGCGCGGCGCCGACGTGGAGGGGGTCCCGGTGCACTCGGTGCGGCTGCGCGGGCTCGTCGCCCACCAGGAGGTCCTCTTCGGCGACGCCGGCGAGGTCCTCACCATCCGCCACGACTCCATGAACCGCGCCTCCTTCATGCCGGGCGTCCTGCTCGGCGTGCGGCGGGTCGTCTCCACGCCGGGGCTCACCTTCGGCCTGGAGCACTTCATGGACCTGGACTGAGAGTCCGCCACCGAGAGCCACAGACCGAGAGCCGGATCGCCCATCATGCGCGCAAAGATCACCTACTTCGTCACCGCCGCCGTCCTCGTCGTGTACTTCGCCCTGGTCGGCGCCCGCGGCGTGTGGCTGATCCAGGACGGCCGCCCGGTCACGGTCGTCCTCGGCCTGGCGGTCCTCGTCCTGCCGCTGATCGGCGTGTGGTTCCTGGTCCGTACGACCCAGTTCGCGCGCGACGCGGGCCGGCTGGCCCGGGAGCTGGAGGCCGAGGGCGGCCTGCCCGAGGACGAGTTGGTGCGCACCCCCAGCGGCCGGATCGACCGCTCCTCGGCGGACGCGGTGTTCGCCCGGCGCAAGGCGGAGACGGAGGCCTCACCGGAGGACTGGCGCACCTGGTTCCGGCTCGCCGTCGCCTACCACGACGCCCGGGACACCCCGCGGGCCCGCAAGGCGATGCAGCGCGCGATCGCCCTGCGCGGCCGCGCGCCGCAGACGTGACAGGGCTCTGAGGGCGGCCGGCCGGTCAGCCGGGCAGCACCGTCGTGCCGCCACCGGTGGGACCGCCGGCCAGGGCGTGCAGCAGGGCGTGCGGCACGCGGCCGTCCAGGACCCGGGCGGAGCCGACGCCCGCCCGGACCGCCAGCAGGCAGCCGCGCATCTTCGGGCCCATGCCGCCGCCGAGCGAGGGCAGCATCGTCTCCAGTTCGTCGGCGGTGAGCCGGTCCATCACCCGCTCGCGGCGCGGCCAGTCCGCGTACAGCCCCGGCACGTCGGTGAGGACGACCAGGGAGTCGGCACCCAGGGCGGCGGCGATCGCGCCCGCGGCCGTGTCGGCGTTGACGTTGTAGGCCTGGCCGTCGGTGCCGCGGCCGATGGGGGAGATCACCGGGATGTGGCCGTGGTCCAGGAGCACGTCCACGGCGCCGATGTTGACCTCGGTCACGTCCCCGACCAGCCCGATGTCCACGAGTTCGCCGTCGACCTCGGCGTAGCGGCGTACCGCGGTCAGCGTGTGCGCGTCCTCGCCGGTGAGCCCGACCGCGTACGGGCCGTGCCGGTTGAGCAGACCGACGAGTTCGCGCTGCACCTTGCCCGCCAGCACCATCCGTACGACGTCCAGCGTCTCCGGAGTGGTGACGCGCAGTCCGGCCAGGAAACGGGCCTGCACGCCCATGCGCTCCAGGTGCGCGCTGATCTGCGGGCCGCCGCCGTGCACGACGACCGGCCGCACCCCGGCACGCTGCAGCCGCACCACGTCGTCGGCGAAGGCGGCGAGCAGCGCGTCGTCCGTCATGGCGTGGCCGCCGTACTTGACCACCACCGTGCGGCCGCGCAGGAGTTCCAGCGCGGGAACCGGCGAGGCGGAGGTGAGGAGGGCGGTCACGGACGGGCCGGACGGTCGTCGCGGGGGAACGGGTCGGAAGGGGGGCCGGACGGTCCGTGCACCAGTCGCTCCAGGTCCTCGTCGGGGTCGGCTCGTCCGGGCGCCGTCGCCAGGGCGTCGGGCGGGCCGGGCCGGAACGTAACAGGCTCAGGGAAACGCGCGATGACCGTCGGCTGTCCGTCTGGCCCCGGCGGCACGTGTCGTGGGTGTCACACCGCCGCCGCGCGCCGGGCGGCGGACGGCGGGCGGATCGGGAAGCCGCAGGTGCCGACGGCCTGTACGCCGACGGCACCGGCACGACCAGGACGCAGAGCGCACCCACCAGCGCCGCGCGCGCGGCCACAGGCGGATCGACGCCCACGCCGACCGTGACGGCGGCGACCTGGAGTGCGGAGGGACGGGGGAGTACCCGCCCGAGCAGGTCCGCGCCGAGCAGCACGACCGGGCCGGGCACCGCGCGGTACGGCAGCATCCAGCGCGGGTCGGGCCCGGTCGGGGCGCGCACCATCAGCCCGGTGAAGACCAGCGGCCCGCAGGCCGGTCGCCGCCCCGCACAGCAGGGTTACCGCGACGATGACGGCGGCTCAGGACGAGCGCCGGCCGGTGCGCGCCGCGCGGGTACGGCCACGCGCCCCCGCCCGACCGTGTGCACGAGCACCGACACCACGGCCGCGCCTGCGAACCACACGCTGCACATCGACGCGTCCATCTGGCCCGCCGAGAGCTCCACCTCCGGCGACGTCGCCGCCACCTTCCGCAAGGAGTGGGAGGCCCAGCACCCGGGCGGCGAGGTGATCTGCCGGGACCTTTCCGCCGAACCCGTGCCGCACCTCGACGCCGTGCTGATCAGCGCGCCGATGTACAGCCGCACATTCCCGTCGACGCCGAAGACCTGGCTGGACCAGGTGATCACCCTGGGCCGCACCGGAGGTGGTCGCTCCGAGGAAGGCGATCTCCACGGTCAGCGTTCTCGGCTGCGTCCGCGGCGAGTTCAGCGTCGAGAAGTACGCGACCCTGCGGCCCGAACTCCTCCAGACGCACATGTACGACCCCGACGCCCTCTGGCACGTGCCGGACGAGAGCAAGGACATCCCGCACCAACCCCGGTGTCAGCAGCGCGGCGTGGACGTCATCCCCGAGACGACCGACGGCGGCGTCCACCGCGACAGCCTGAGCCGGGAGAACGCGGAGAAGTACGGCGCGGACCTGATGCCGCTCTGACAGCCACGGCACCGCGCCGCAGCCCAAGGCCCCCCAGGCCAAGCCCTCCTGGAACAAGCGCCCCGCGGTGAGGGCGGGTCAGGTCCTCCCCAGGGACGCCGTCCCGCGCTTCTCCTGGGCCGGGGCCGCGCCGCTGCGGGAGGACCTGGCTGCGGCCGTCCAGAAGGCCAGGAAGCTCACCTGACCCCGTTCGCGGGGCCGATCCGCGGGGCCGATGCGGAACGACGACGCCGTCCTGGTCCAGGACGGCGTCGTCGCGCGTACGGTCTTCCGCGGAACCCGCGCCTCAGCGCGGTCCGGCGGCCCAGGCCTCTATGGCGTCGGCCGCCTGGTCGAAGGCCTCCGTGCGGCCCAGGAAGTCCGCGTTGTGGTCGGTCAGCAGCGGGGGCAGCCGCTCGCCGCCCGCCTGGGTGACCACCAGCGCCTGGCCCTGCACCGTGCGCGGCATCGCGAGCCACTTCACCGGCTGCTGGACCGTACGGACCGAGGCCACCCGCTCCCACGGCAGCGTCACCGTGTGGAGCAGCCGGACCTGTCGCACCCCGCGGGCGCTCACCCAGAACCCCACGTGCAGCAGGCGCAGTACCACGGCGATCACCAGCACGGCGCCGCCCGCCGTCCACGTGACCCCGGACCCGCTTCCGGCGAGCCCCATGACCACGGCGGCGAAGAGCATGTACGAGGCGAGCACCAGCAGCAGCGCCGCCGCGCCCACCCGCCAGGGGCCCGGGCGGTACGGACGCGTCCACCGGTCCGCGGACCGGTGGGGGAGTGCGGCGTCGGCGTCAGCGAAGTGCTCGTCATGGCCGCTGTCCGCGGCGAGGAAGGGCAGAGACACACCGTGAGGCTATAGGGGACTGTCGGACCGGGCCACCGCTGGTCGGCCACCGTCGGCCTTTGCGCCGCTTTGTGGCGCGTGCGGGTGTTGTCGGCGATGTCGGCGCTGCCCAATAGGGTGGTCGCCGTCCACAGCGCCAGAGGAAGGACGCCCGGTGACCGACACCTCCGCCGACGATTCCGCAGAGTCCGCAGAGCCCGTGCAGTTCCGCGACGACGTGACCGTCGAGCTCGTCAAGCACAGTGCCTCGGACTCCGACGTCCTGTGGGCCGCTCGGGTCTCCACCGCCGGCGAGCAGTCCCTCGCGGAGATCAGCAAGGACCCCGAGCGATCCAAGGGCCTGATCAACTACCTCATGCGGGACCGCCACGGCAGCCCCTTCGAGCACAACTCGATGACGTTCTTCGTCAGCGCACCGATCTTCGTCTTCCGCGAGTTCATGCGGCACCGGGTCGGATGGTGCCTCGCGGGCGACACGGAGATCACGCTGGAGAGCGAGGCCGGCACCCTCCGCCGCAGGAGCATCAGGGAACTGCACCGCCTGTGGCACCTGGGCGTCGAGGACCGGCTGCCGGCCTCCGCCGGCGGTGTCACCTGGCACCCTGCGGCGGGCCGCTGGCGGGCGGAGGTCCGACGCGGTGACGAGCGCCACTACCTCGGCCTGTACGAGAGCCGGGAGGCCGCCGAGAGCGCGGTCGTCGAGTTCCGCGAGCAGGACCCGGGCACCCGGCTGCGCACGCTGGAATCCGTCCGCCGCAATCACGTGCGCTGCTACGACGAGGAGACGCTGCTGCCGCGGCGGGCCCGGATCACCGACGTGATGGAGTCGGGCGTCAAGCAACTACTCAAGATCACCACGTCGTCCGGCCGCGTGCTGCGCTGCTCCGTGGACCACGCCGTCCTGACGCCCGAGGGCTGGGCGAAGGCCGGCGAGCTGGCGGTGGGCGACGCCGTCATGGGCGCGGGCCCCGAGCGGGAGCCCTCGCGGCCGCCGGTGCCCCCGGCCCTGGCGCGCGGCATCGGCGTGTGGACCTCCCGGCAGCGCGAGCGCCTGATCGGCGCGACCGGTACCTGCCACCTGTGCGCCCGCTCCTTCCCCCGCGAGGAACTGGCCCTGGACCACCGGGTCCCCGTGGCCGCGGACCTCGCCCGCGCCCTGGACGAGGGCAACCTGGCCCCCGTGTGCGAGGAGTGTCACACCCGCAAGAGCGGCGAGGAGCAGGCGGCCGCCCAGGACGGCGCCGTGACCGGTACGGCCCTGCCCGACCCGATCGTCTCCATCGCGCAGGACGGCGAGGAGATGACCTACGACCTGTCGGTCGAGGGCCCGTGGCACAACTTCCTGGCCGACGGCATCGTCGTGCACAACTCCTACAACGAGGAGTCGGGCCGCTACCGCGAGTTGCAGCCGGTGTTCTACGTGCCCGGCGAGGACCGCAAGCTGGTGCAGCAGGGGCGGCCGGGGAAGTACGAGTTCGTGCACGGGTCCCCTGAGCAGCACAAGGCGGTCAGCGAGGCCATGGAGGCCTCCTACCGTCAGTCGTACGAGGCGTACCAGAACATGCTGGCCGCCGGCGTGGCCCGCGAGGTGGCCAGGGCGACCCTGCCGGTCGGCCTGTTCTCGTCGATGTACGCCACTTGCAACGCCCGCTCCCTGATGCACTTCCTGGGCCTGCGCACCCAGCACGAGCTGGCCAAGGTGCCGTCCTTCCCGCAGCGGGAGATCGAGATGGTCGGTGAGCGGATGGAAGCCGAATGGGCGAAGCTCATGCCGCTCACGCACAGTGCCTTCAACGCGAACGGCCGGATCGCACCGTAGCGGTACGCCACTCATCCGGAATGTTCCGATTGCCGGGTTTCCTGCAGTTCGTCTAGTCTGCAGAAACGGATTCCGGTGCTGCTTGAACCCCCGAGCAGGCAGCGCCGGAGTCCTCCTCGCAGGTCCCGAGGGGTCCTCCGGACACCGGCACCGAGTAGCGTTGGTCTCATGGCTCCGACCTCCACCCCGCAGACCCCCTTCGGGCGGGTCATGACCGCAATGGTCACGCCGTTCACCGCGGACGGTGCTCTCGACCTCGACGGCGCGCAGCGGCTCGCCGCGCACCTGGTCGACGCAGGCAATGACGGCCTGGTCGTCAACGGCACCACCGGTGAGTCCCCGACCACCAGTGACGTGGAGAAAGAGCAGCTCGTCCGGGCCGTCCTGGAAGCGGTCGGGGACCGCGCCTTCGTGGTGGCCGGCGTCGGCACGAACGACACCCACCACACCGTCGAACTGGCCCGCCAGGCCGAGCGCGCCGGCGCACACGGCCTGCTCGCGGTCACGCCGTACTACAACAAGCCGCCCCAGGAGGGCCTGTACCGCCACTTCAGCACCGTCGCGGACGCCACCGGCCTGCCGGTCATGCTCTACGACATTCCCGGCCGCAGCGGCGTCCCGATCGAGACCGAGACCCTCGTCCGGCTCGCCGAGCACCCCCGGATCGTCGCCAACAAGGACGCCAAGGGCGACCTCGGCGCCGCGAGCTGGACGATCAGCCGCAGCGGCCTCGCCTGGTACTCCGGCGACGACATGCTCAACCTGCCGCTGCTGTCCGTCGGCGCCGTCGGCTTCGTCTCCGTGGTGGGACATCTGGTCACCCCTGAGCTCCGCGCCCTCCTGGAGGCGTATCTCTCCGGTGACGTCCACAAGGCGACCGAGATCCACCAGAAACTGCTCCCCGTCTTCACCGGGATGTTCCGCGCCCAGGGCGTGATCACCACCAAGGCCGCCCTGGCCTGGCGCGGACTCCCGGCCGGACCGCTGCGACTGCCGCTGGTCGGCCTCGACGCGCTCGGCGAGGCGGCGACCGCACAGCTGAAGAAGGATCTGGCCGCCGGCGGGGTACAGCTGTAACCACAGACTTAAAAACTGAATACCGGCCATGAGCAATACCCGACAGAAGAAAGCACGATGTCACACGCGTCCCGTGCCCCCGGGGGATCCCTCCGGGGGATGCGGCGTGTGTGGTGAGGAGAGACTTTGAGCCATCCGCACCCTGAGCTCGGCCCACCCCCCGCGCTGCCCACGGGCGGCCTGCGGATCACCCCACTCGGCGGTCTCGGTGAGATCGGCCGGAACATGACGGTCTTCGAGTACGCGGGACGCTTGCTGATCGTCGACTGCGGGGTGCTCTTCCCGGAGGAGGAGCAGCCCGGAGTTGACCTGATCCTGCCGGACTTCACGTCGATCCGGGACCGCCTGGACGACGTCGTCGGCATCGTCCTGACCCACGGCCACGAGGACCACATCGGCGCCGTCCCCTTCCTCCTGCGGGAGAAGGACGACATCCCGCTGATCGGTTCCAAGCTGACCCTCGCCCTGATCGAGGCCAAGCTCGCCGAGCACCGGATCCGGCCGTACACCCTCGAGGTCGCCGAGGGGCAGCGCGAGCGCATCGGCCCCTTCGACTGCGAGTTCGTCGCCGTCAACCACTCCATCCCCGACGCACTGGCCGTCGCCATCCGCACCCCGGCCGGCATGGTCGTGCACACCGGCGACTTCAAGATGGACCAGCTGCCGCTCGACAACCGCCTGACCGACCTGCACGCGTTCGCGCGGCTGTCGCAGGAGGGCATCGACCTGCTGCTGTCGGACTCCACCAACGCCGAGGTCCCCGGCTTCATCCCGCACGAGCGGGACATCCTGCCGGTGCTCAGGCAGGTCTTCGCCAAGGCCGAGAAGCGGATCATCGTGGCCAGCTTCGCCAGCCACGTCCACCGCATCCAGCAGGTCCTGGACGCGGCCCACGAACGCGGCCGCAAGGTGGCCTTCATCGGGCGCTCGATGGTCCGCAACATGGGCATCGCCCGCGACCTCGGGTACCTCCGCGTCCCCAACGGCCTCGTCGTCGACGTCAAGACGCTCGACGACATCCCGGACGAGCGGGTCGTGCTGGTCTGCACCGGCTCCCAGGGCGAGCCCATGGCCGCGCTGTCCCGCATGGCCAACCGGGACCACCAGATCCGCATCGTCGAGGGCGACACCGTGGTTCTGGCGTCCTCCCTCATCCCCGGCAACGAGACCGCGGTGTACCGCGTGATCAACGGCCTGACGCGCTGGGGCGCCCACGTCGTGCACAAGGGCAACGCCAAGGTGCACGTCTCCGGCCACGCCTCGGCGGGCGAGCTGTTGTACTTCTACAACATCTGCAAGCCGCGCAACCTCATGCCGGTCCACGGGGAATGGCGCCATCTGCGCGCCAACGCCGACCTCGGCGCGGCGACCGGCATTCCCAAGGAGCGCTGCGTCATCGCCGAGGACGGGGTGGTCGTCGACCTCGTGGACGGCGTCGCCAAGGTCGTCGGCAAGGTCCAGGCCGGGTACGTGTACGTCGACGGGCTCTCCGTCGGCGACGTCACCGAGAGCTCGCTCAAGGACCGCCGCATCCTCGGGGAGGAAGGCATCATCTCGGTCTTCGTCGTCGTGGACGCCAGCACCGGCAAGCTCGTGGGCGGCCCGTTCATCCAGGCCCGCGGCTCCGGTATCGACGACGACGCCTTCGGCGCGGTACTCCCCAAGGTCGAGGAGTCCCTCGCCCGCGCCGCGTCCGACGGTGTCGCCGAGGTGCGTCAACTGCAGCAGCTCATCCGCCGCTCCGTCGGGAAGTGGGTCTCCGACACCTACCGCCGGCGCCCGATGATCCTCCCTGTGGTCGTGGAGGTCTGACGCCCCACCAGGAGCGGGCCGCCCCGATTTGCATCGGGGCGGCCCGCTCCAGTACGTTGTCACAACCCCCGGGACGAAACATCGCGGAAACGTGTGTGCTCGTAATCCGGTGGTAAATCCGACGGAAAGCATCTGCTAAAGTCGGAGTGCGGGAAAGCCGAAAGGCCGGAACGCAAA
>NZ_JBIVNJ010000044.1:0-36471 GCF_044753585.1 Streptomyces sp. NPDC088354
ACAGTGCGGTCACGAGGGTGTTCAGTTCTGTCGTCACAAACGGATCTTGAACACCCTCTCTTCATGCCCGCAGCCATTCGGACAGACTCGTCTAGTCATGTAGCCCTGGCCGCAGTGCACGCGGCGACCTACGACGAGGACTACCTGCCAGTCGCGGGCTGTGACTCACCCGCGCTGTCCTGCCTGCCCGCCGAACTGGCCCACGCGGTCGAGGCCGGAGTCGCCACCAAAGTGGTGGCACTCCAACTGGCTAGCTACGTGTAGCCGCGCCTGAGGGCGCGAACATGTCCTGAGCGACAGCCCCGCTCGGCCTCGCCCACGAGGAGCCGGGCCAGGCGAAGAGCCTCCCCGGGAGCCTGTTGCGATGACGTGCGCCGCCACGGGCTGACAGATAACGCGGGCCAAATCTTTTCGAGCAGACATTCGACGGGGTTTGTTATGGGCAATAGCCTCCGTCAGAAAAGTCGACGGCTTTCGACTATCCGGCCCATCGGGTCGCTTCGCATGCTCTAAGGTCAATATCGGCGCTCGCAAAGGATCTGGCGTCACCGCTGTCGCACGCCCTTCGGGCGCGGTATCCGGGCCGGGGCACACCTGGCCCGGATGCCGCATCCAGGGGCGAACGATCGGTGAGCCCCGCCAGAGAAAGGAACCTTGCGTGAGTGTCGATGTTGAAGGAGAGGAACCTTCGTCGGAGCGGAAGCGTCGACGACGCTGGTCGTGGCGTCGGGACGTCCTGCTGTTGACGCAGGTGATCGCCACAGCGGCGGCCGTCGTGGCCGCCGCAAAGGCGGGCTGATGATGACCCCCGGGCCGCGCTAATCGGCCCGGGGGCCACCAGCAAGGGGCTCGTTCGCTCTCTCGGGAGTGGCGGGCCCCCGTCCATGTTCAGGGAGGCTCCTCGGGGTGGCGGTCCCCGAGTGCGCATGTGCGCACTCCCTTGTCCCAGACTCTACCCGGTGCGAGGGTAGATATCTCGCGTCTTGAGCATTCCTCCGGGACCAATCCGCGAACTTCCTCCGCGAGCAATCTCCGAACCTTCCTCCGCGAATTGCCGTCCGAGCTGGGAATTCAGGATCGGTGTGGATGTGTCACACGTGATTGCTCGCCGCGAAATCAGCGCGGGAAGTGATTCACCATTTCAGTTTCGCAGCCTTCTTTGCAGGCTTCCTGCGCCGGTTCCCGGCAGCATTGTTGTCGGACCTTTGTGTCGGCGCTGAGCTCGGACCGTGACGTCAGGGCAAGAACGCGCTGGCCAGAGCGTCGATCAGGACCCGGACCTGCAGCAGAGTATTGTCGGTGGCGGCCGCGGGCGTCTGCGCGAGGACCTGTACCGCCAGGTCGAGCACGCCACCGAGCCGGCCGTCGGCGACGGCCGGCGAGGTGCCGCGGAGGCCGGCCCGGAGGGAGTGCTCGCTCCAGCGGGTGCGGGCCAGGCCGTCGGCAAGGTCGCGTTCGTCGTCGTTCGGGAGCCAGGTTCCGGCGTAGTAGTCGTGCAGCAGGCTGGCAGCGGCCGCGTCCAGACAGTCCGGGGCGGGGGTTGTCGGCATGAACTGTGTAACGAGCGACTTGGACCGTGGCGTCGGGGCCGGGCGACGTGTCGCGGCACCCAGTTGGGCGTGGTGGGGCTGCACGTCCAGCTGTCTGCCGGTTCGATGGTCGGGAACGGCTCGGCGCGGCCCCCGACGCGCCGAGCTTCTTGCTTGGCTGGGCCAGGGCTGGGACGCGGCGGTTGATCTGCATGGGCATTCCGTTGGAGCAGGTCAGCCGGGTACGGTGGCGCAACCGGTCAAGATCGGCCCAGGGGGAGGAATCGGCATGACGGGTGGCATCGCTTCAAGCCCCGGAAGACCCTCCGGGGGAGACAGTCGGACCCGATGGCTTGACCTCTCGGCAGGCGCACATTGTCAAGGTCATCTTGGACTCGGTGTCCCGGCGGGGGTATCCGCCCTCGATGCGGGAGATCGGTGCGGCCGTCGGGCTGACCAGCACTTCGTCGGTCGCGCACCAAGTGGGCGCGCTGCAGCGCAAGGGCGTACTTGAACAGGATCCGCAGCGGGCCCGGACCTATCGCGTGCGCGCATCGTGGCTGCGGGGGCGCACCGCGTCGGCTGCGATGCAGGAGTCGGTCGACCTGGTCGAGTGGGAGCGGCCGGAGATGACGAGGCCGGCGTTCGTGCCGGTCGTCGGCAGGATCGCTGCCGGTGCGCCGATCCTGGCCGAGGAAGTCGTCGAGGACGTCTTTCCTCTGCCCCGCTCCCTGGTGGGCTCGGGTGACCTGTTCGCGTTGGAGGTGTCGGGCGATTCCATGACGGGTGCCGCGATCTGCGACGGCGACTGGGTGACCGTGCGACGCCAGCAGTCTGCGGACCACGGCTCCATCGTGGCCGCGATGATCGACGGCGAGGCGACCGTCAAGCGCCTGCACCGGGCGAACGGCCGGGTGTGGCTGCTCCCGGAGAATCCCAGCTACGCGCCGATCGAAGGAGACCGGGCCGCCATCCTCGGAAAGGTCGTGGCTGTGCTCCGCGCGCTGTGACCGGTGTCAACTGCCCTGGTGGTTCAGTCGACTTCGAGGTAAGCCACGATGATAATTGTGGACCGAATCGTCAAAAAATAGATCAGCCGGACCCCGGATTCATCGTCGCGGTAGTCACGCAGGCCATCCGGCCTCAGCACGCCGATGTCGGGCCGGGCCTCCAGGGCTCCGCGAGCGCGTTCGATCGCGCTCGCCTGCTCGACGGTGGTGACCTTCTCCAGCTGGCTGTGCGCGAGCGGGCTGTAGAAGACCTCGGCCATGCGCGGGCGGCGATGGTCAGGCGACACGCCCTGCCCCACTGGTGACTCGGGCCCACATCGCGTCGTGTGCCTCGGCGGCCGGCACGCAGTCCTCCAGGGCAGGCACGCCATGAGCGGCAATGTCTTCCAGGACGCCGGCCAGGGCTTCCGCGTGCTCGCGTTCGGCGGCCGCGGACGCGAGCAGCGCCTCCGGCTGGCCTTCCTGCAGGCCTTCGGGGACGGACTGGGGGGACTGTGCAGTCATCGCGGCGTCTCCTGGGATGGAGGCTGGGGCCGATCGTGGCTGGCGGTCACGTGGCCGGTGGTGGACACGCACGCATGGTGCGTGCCCACCACGGTACGGGAAATCCGAGGCGGGTTGAATCGCGATGCCCAGATCTGGTGCGCCCGGCTCGCGAGCCCGCCCGGTCGGGTCCTCTCGGACAGGGATCAGCCCAGCAGAGCAAGCGATCCGGTCCGTGGTCTGGTCGCGGTGGGGGCGGCGGTGACGGTCGATGTTCACGCCGGGCGGCAGCGGCAGGTACGAGACGACCGGGGCCACTTCTCCCCTGGAGTCGGCGAGCTTGCGCAGTTCCGGGGTGCCGGGGTGCTGACTGTCCGGCAGGATCAGGCGTACCGAGCCGTTCTTGGTGAAGGTCAGGTGGGTACTGGCGGTGACGTTCTCGCGGAAGGTTCCGGCGGTGGGGTTCAGGCCCAAGGTCTCTGCGAGGATCACTTCACTGGCAGCGACATCGCCTTCCTGTGCTTGGCCACTCTCGGCGGCGGCTCAAGCGGACTCCCTGTCAAGGCAACCATGCCCGCCATCCCGCTGATGCGGCCGTGGCGGACTACCCGCGCCTTGTCGCCCATGCGGAGCTGGGGGTAGACCGATCCGTTGGCTCGTGAGTGGAGAAGCCGGCCTGGGAGCCATGCTCAGGGCCGGCCTCTTCACTTCCCGGAGTCCCTATGAGACCCCGAGCCAGGCTTCCTGCCCGAAGGCTGCCTTCACATCGGAGGCGACAGCGTCGGCGCTGATGGTGGCGGGGAGTCCGTACACGGTGGTCTTGTGGACGCCGCGTACGTGGATCTGCAGCGGGGTGTCGCCGGGGTGGGCGGCGATGATGTGCTTGAGCTTGCCGATGGTCTCGTCGGTGATTTTGTGGGAGCGGAAGAACAGGCGCACGGGCGGGCGTCCGCCGTGCTCGGCTGCGGACACGTCGAGTACCTCCAGCTCACGGCCGAAAATGCTGAGCGTGCCGTCACGGTCCTCGATCCTGCCCCGGACGGAGATGACGGCGTCCTCCATCAGGGCGTGTTGCACGAGCATGTAGGCCTGGGAGAAGAAGAGGACCTCGATCGAGCCGTCCCGGTCGGCGAGGTCGACGATGGCCCAGGCGTTGCCTTGCTTGCTCTGCTTGCGGGTGATTCCTGTGATGAGGCCGGCGAGTTGGACGTCTCCGCTGTTGCGGCCGGAGCTGAGCAGGTCGGCGATGGTGGTCTCGCGGCTGCGGCTGAGGATGTGCTCGGCGCCGTCCAGGGGGTGAGCGGAGACGTACAGGCCGAGCATCTCGCGTTCGGTGGACAGGAGCTGCTTGCGGGGCCACTCGCCGGGGTCGATCTGCATCTGGACGGAGAAGGCGCGCTCGCCGGAGTCGGTCGCCAGGTCGGCGAAGAGGTCGTCCTGGCCGAAGGCCGCGGCTTTCTTGATCGGGACCATGGCGTCGATGGCGTCTTCGTGGACGGAGCACAGGCCCTTGCGGCTGTGGCCGAAGCTGTCGAAGGCTCCGCCCTTGATGAGGGATTCGATGGCTCGCTTGTTCAGGGCCGGCAGGTCGACCTTGTCGAGGAAGTCCTCGAAGTCCGCGTACTTCCCCAGGGTCCGGCGGGCGTCGACGATGGCGTCGATGACGGCTGTGCCGACGTTGCGGACCGACTTCAGGCCGAAGCGGACGTGGTCTCCGACCGCGGTGAACTCCGAAACGGACTCGTTCACGTCCGGCGGGAGGACGGTGACGCCGAGCTTGCGGGCGTCGGCGAGGTAGACGGCGGCCTTGTCCTTGTCGTCTCCAACGGAGGTGAGGAGCGCGGCGGTGTACTCGGCGGGGAAGTTGGCCTTGAGGTAGGCGGTCCAGTACGAGACTAGGCCGTAGCCGGCGGTGTGGGACTTGTTGAAGGCGTAGCCGGAGAAGGGCAGCATGACGTCCCACAGCGCCTTGATGGCGGGTTCGCTGTAGCTGTTGCCCTTCATGCCGCCGTGAAATTTCTCCCACTCCGCGGCCAGGACCTCGGGCTTCTTCTTGCCCATGGCGCGGCGCAGCAGGTCGGCGCCGCCGAGGGTGTAGCCGGCGAGTTGCCGGGCGATGGCCATGATCTGTTCCTGGTAGACCAGGAGGTGGAAGGTGTTGCCCAGGATCGGGTCCAGTGCTTCCCGCAGTTCCGGGTGGATGGGCTCGATCTCTTGCCGGCCGGTTTTGCGGTGGGCGTAGTTGGTGTGGGCGTTGGCCGCCATGGGGCCGGGGCGGTAGAGGGCGAGGGCTGCTGCGATGTCCTCGAACCGGGAGGGCTCCATGAGCTTGAGCAGGGCGCGCATGCCGCCGCCGTCGAGCTGGAAGACGCCGAACGTGTCGCCGCGGGCGAGGAGCTCGTAGGTGGTGGCGTCGTCCAGGGGGATGGTCTCGGTGGACAGCTCGATGCCGCGGTTCTCCCGGACGTTGGTGATGGCCTGGTCGATCACTCCGAGGTTGCGCAGGCCCAGGAAGTCCATCTTGACCAGGCCCATCTCCTCGCAGGACGGGTAGTCGAAGCCGGTGATCTTGGCGCCGTCGTCGGCCCGCATGTGCAGCGGGATACGGTCGGTGAGCCTGGTCTTGGACAAGATCACCGCGGCGGCGTGGACGCCGGTGTTGCGGATCAGGCCCTCGACGCCCATGGCGGTGTCGATGACCCGCTTCACGTCGGGCTCGGCCTCGTACATCTGCCGGACCTCGCCGGCCTCGCCGTAGCGGGCGTGATCCGGGTCGAAGATGCCGGACAGCGGGATGGACTTGCCCATGATGTCCGGCGGCAGGGCCTTGGTGATCCGCTCGCCGTGTGCGTAGGGGTAGCCCAGGATGCGGGAGCTGTCCTTGATGGCGTTCTTGGCTTTGATGTAGCCGAAGGTCGTCACCATGGCCGTGTAGTCGTCGCCGTACTTCTCGGTGACGTAGCGGATCATCTGGTCGCGCCGGCGGTCGTCGAAGTCGAGGTCGACATCCGGCGGGTTGATGCGCTCGGGGTTGAGGAAGCGTTCGAACAGCAGCTGGTGCTCCAGCGGGCACAGCTCGGTGATGCGCGTGGCGTAGGCGACGATCGAGCCGGTCGCCGATCCTCGGCCGGGGCCGACGGGGATCTTGTTGTCGCGGGCGTAGCGGCAGATGTCGGCGACCACGAGGAAGTAGGAGGAGAAGCCCATCGGGCCGATGACCTTCATCTCGGTCTCGAACCGTTCCAGGACCTCGCCGGGGACGGGGTCGCCGTAGCGCATGGCCAGGCCCTTGAGGGTCTCCTTGCGCAGCCACGATTCCTGGGTCTCTCCTTCAGGGACGTCGGGGAACTGCGGCATCTCGTCGGTGTAGGCGAAGACCTCTTCGTAGGACTCGACGCGCTCGGCGATCAGGAGGGTGTTGTCGCACGCCTCGGGCAGCTCGGCGAACAGGTCGTACATCTCGTCGGCGGTCTTGAGGTAGTAGCCGTCGCCGCTGAACTTCAGGCGGTTGGTGTCGGCCTTGTTCTTCCCCGTGCCGATGCACAGCAGGCTGTCGTGGGCGTCGGCCTGGTCGGCGGTGATGTAGTGGCCGTCGTTGGTCGCGAGTAGCGGGATGTCGAGGTCTTTGGCCAGGCGCAGGAGGTCGGAGCGGACATCGCTTTCGATGGGGATGCCGTGGTCCATCAGCTCCAGGAAGTAGTTGTCCTTGCCGAGGATGTCCTGGTAGCTGCCGGCAGCCTCGCGTGCCTTGTCGTACTGGCCGAGGCGGATGCGGGTCTGGATCTCGCCCGACGGGCAGCCGGTGGTGCCGATGAGGCCGTCGGCGTGTCCGGCGATCAGCTCCCGGTCCATGCGCGGGGTGCCCTTGGGGAACTGCCCGGTGTACGACGCCTCGGTCGCGAGGGCGAACAGATTCCGCAGGCCATGGGCGCTCTGGGCCCACATCGTCATATGGGTGTACTTGCCGCCTCCGGAGACGTCCTTGCCGAACTCTCCGTCCTCGGACTTCGCACGCTGACCGCCGGGCCCCCAGAACTCCGGCCTGCGACTGTGCCGGGAGGAAGGCGCGATGTACGCCTCGATGCCGATGATCGGCTTGACGGAGGTACCGGTGGCCGACTTGTAGAAGTCGTAGGCCCCGAAGATGTTGCCGTGGTCAGACATGGCGACGGCAGGCATACCCAATCTCTCGACCTCGACGAGCATCGGCTTGATCTTCTGCGCACCGTCGAGGAGCGAGTACGTGGTGTGATTGTGCAGGTGAACGAACTGCCGTGCTGCCAAGGGAGCACCTCCAGGGGTCCGCTTGAGGAAGCGCCTCACGCTAGTACCCGCCACTGACACTCCAGCCCATTCGGCCGACGGCAGCGACAGCCGGGCCGGGAGGCGAGAATCCAGCCCAGCCCAGCCCGGCCTGGGAGCGTCTCGGACCGTCAGGGCTGCGCTCATACAGGGGAAGCCCTCACGCTCCGTTCCTCTTCGGCCCGCCCCGCCCGCTCGGGGTGATCGCCGCCGCGTCCACGTCCTGCCCGGCCTCGACCCCCCAGCGGAGTGTCTCTGTAGCGGACGACGCACTGCGGGTGTCGGCTGGTCTCGGACAAACTGAGCTGCTCACCGAAGACCGTCTTCACGCCGGACTTGGGGGCCACGATGTTGTGCGGGTCGAGGAGCGCCCGGTTCGGTTCGGACCGTACGGACAGCCTGAAATTCAGGGAGTCGACGCCGCGCTCGACGCTGGCCGGTCAGGGCGGCTGCCCATTGGCCGGCGACCGTCTCCAGGTCGCTGCCGGGCCAGCCGCAGTCGACGACTCCCATCCAGGCGAAGTCGAGCCCCTCGGGGCGAGTCGCGAGGTGAGCATGTCCGTCCGGACTGTGCCCGTGCGGGTGCTGAACACAGGCCTTACAAAACAAATCCCGGGATGCGACAAGCACGGGGAGACGTAGGCCTCCCCGTGCTTGCTTGATCTCACATCGGCAATTCGAGCTTCTTCCGGCGTCTCCGCTCCGCTAGCGCGGTGAGCGTGAAGATGCCGAAGAAACTAACGAAGCCGATGAAAGCTTCGCTGATTTCGAACTCTCCGCTAAAAAGCAGGCTCAGTAGCGCGCCTGCCGCTCCAGCGATGAGGCCTACAGCGAAGGAGTGTCGTGCACTCCAGCGATTCGCTGCGTCACGTGGAGACGACATAGTGCTACCACCTCCGGTTCCAGTTGCTGTACGTACGCCAGCCACTCCGGAACCCGTTGCGGTAGGCACGCCTTACAGTGCGATAACCGTACCTCGTGTACCGACGAGCAAAGCGAGCGCCAGGTCTCTGGAGGTAGTGCCCGCCTGCACGGTTGAGCAGGTGATCCCAAATCCGTCCCTCCCGCCACGCCGGGTCGCAGCCCAGTATCCACCGATGTGACGCTTCTTCTTTTTGGTGCTCCACCGATAATTGAGCGCACCCAGTACTGCGCCGGACCCTGCAGCACATCCTCGTTCGACGAAGGCAGGGAGAGTGAACAGAACCGCGAAGGGACGCCTGGAGTATGACGGCGATGTCGCTCTGGCTGAGATCACCGGCAACATCTCGCTTCTCTTCCACACGGCACACCTCGCGGTGCGGATGGTCGACCAGGGTTTCCGCCTGTACGAACAGCGCGCAGCCGCCCATGTGTGAGCGGCGACTACGAGGGTCCTGCGTTGTCGGTGGCTGACGGTAGCGTTGGGACCAGTTCGGACTGCCGTGGGCCGCAGGGGCTCACACCCGCTGGGTGGTCCCTGTACGCGGGAGGTTCCGATGGCTGGTTTCGAGTTCGACCAGAACGCAGTTGATGCCGCGCTCAACGAGGGTATGCAGAGGTTCGCGTCCGAGCTGACCAGTGCGCTCGGCAGCCTGTCTGAGCAGTACCAGGGCCGGCCGCTGGAGGAGATCAAGCCCGAGATCCAGCGTGTCTGGGGAGAGCGGACCGGTGGCGGCACCGTCACGGAGCCGGAGCTGACCCAGTTCGCGGAGCAGATCCAGGCGGGCGGCACGGTTACGATCCGCCTGTCGTAGCGTCCGAACATGACGAAGGCCCGGGATTCCTCCCGGGCCTTCGTGCGTCGCCACCTGCTGTGGCCCTCGATCATGTGCCGGATAGCGGCTCCACCACAGCACCCTCCAGGATGACGAACATCAAGATGCGGTGCCCTTCGCACACCCGCATCGTGCCGCTCTGCTGGTCGGTTACCGGGTACAACGCCACTTCGGTGCAGGGCGCGGTGACGCGGTCGTACCCCCACGACTTGCTGCACCCCGGGTGCCGGAACGTTGCGCGCCCACCGCTGCCGACCAAGGTGTTGCCGTGCAACGGGCAGGCGCCCCACGGCACCGTACGCAGTTTCGGGTCGCGGGCGGTTCAGGTGTTCCCAACGCACATAGTGGCCGGCCTCAACAGCGGCAACGATGCCGGATGCAGGAACACGTATGGGCGCGGCATTCCTGCGGCTCACGGCCTGCTGGTGCAGGCTCGTACGTGGAGCCCGCCCGGCCGACCTCGCACGCCGCCGGGCGGGCCGCATCACCGTGGGGTGTTCAGCGCGCTGTCGCGCTGAAACTGACGAGTACCGAGCCGCGTGGTAGTGACCGATGGGTGTGTGCGCGGTTATCTGTGCATCCTCGCTTCGCCGTTGGCCTGCTGTGAGTAGCATCCGGCAGCACACACCCTGCATGAAGAGAGCGAGCCGCACATGCCCTCGGACATCCCTGCCACTCCAGTGAAGGACGCCCCCACCATCCAGGAGGAGTACCGCAGGCGCCTGGACGACGACCTCGCCCGCAACAGTGCCGCACAGGCCGAGGCCCACGAAGTCATCCGACGCTGGCGAGACCGGCTCGCCGAGCTGGGACAGGAAGCAACCTGGCTCACGGGGCTCAAGAACACGCTGGCCGGCCAGTCTGCTCTCCCGAACAGCGCCCAGGACCTACAGAACGTTGACGCTGCCCCCGTCGCATCGTCAGGCTCGGACTCTGCCGGTGAGGGCATCCCAGGACAGGCGGTGCCGGCGCCTCGCGGGGCTCGCACTCCGCGCAGCGGCGGCGAGGCCTCGCGCCAGAAGGCCGCGTCGGCCGGACAGGGCGCTGCGAAGCGACGAAGGCCACAGACCACGAGGGCGTCCGGTGCACCCACGCTGAGTTCTCTCGTACTCGGTCTGCTGCAGCAGCATCACCAGCCCCGGACCGCAGCCGAGGTCACAGCCGAACTTCTCGTGGCTCACCCCGAACGGGAGGCCAAGAACCAGGTGGTCCGGAACACGCTGGAGCAGGGGGTCTCCAAGGGCCGCGTCACCCGGAGCCGGCAGGGACGTACGGTTTACTACACCGCGGCCGCAGAGGACGGGGCTGCTGAGACGGCCGAGTAGGGGGTGGCGCCAAGCCCCTTGAACGTGGGCAGCCCCGTCAAATCCACATGGGCGTTGCCGACTTCTGCAGGAATCCGCGGGCTGGGGCAAGGTGGTAGCTGGAGCCCGTCCGGTAGACCTCGCACGCCGCCGGGCGGGCCGCAAGGCTCTTGGTGCAAACCGGTCCCGTTACGTGGCTGTGCGGGGACCTGCCCGTCCCGCTGTGCTGGCTGGGTGTCAGACCCATGTGTAATTGTCGTCGGTGACGGCATCCAGGGCGGCGTCACCGACGGCGGCCCGAGGGCTGCTGAGGGCAGCGAGCGCGGGCCCGATAGGCGGAAAGATCGCCAGTTCCGCCGCCGCCCTGCGGTAGTCGATCCAGTCGATGATCCCGACCTCGTGGCTGCCGTCAGGGAGTTCGTCGTACTCCTGCTGAGCCAGGCCCGCTCGCTGCTCCGGCGTGATGTGGAAGCGGTAGATGAGGTGGAGCTTGCGGGGCGGCGGGGTGAGGCCGGGGCGGGTGACACGCTGGTCGACGACCCAGAGCAGTTCGCCGCCCTCGGCTTGGTCGACGTCGAGTTGCAGTTCCTCGGCGAGCTCGCGGCGCAGGGCCTGCTGGAGGTCTTCGCCGTGTTCCACGTTGCCGCCGGGCAGGGTGTAGTGGGTGGACTCGACGCGGTCGCGGCAGATCAGGGCGACATCGTCACCGCAGAACACCAGGGCCCCGGTCCGGATCTTGATCCGGGAGAACGGGGCCGCCGGCACCTTGTCGGGGGTCTCGGTCATGGCGACCAGTATCACGGTCGTCGGCGGCACTGCCGCTTATCCGGTTGAGGCGGTCAGGGCGGCGCGCAGGTTCCTGGCTGATCCGGTTTCGGTGGCGATGGCCACGGCTTGTGAGGCGAGGTCGGCGGCGGTGTCGCGGTCGCCGCGTGCCGCGTAGATACGTGCGCTTGCGGTCAGTACCTCGGCAGAGCCGCGGACGATGGTGGCGGGCCAGGTGGCGCGGGCTTCGTCGAGGGCCGCCTGGCCGGCGCGCAGGAAGGACGGGGTTTGTTGTCCGAGGCGGACCATGGCGTGGCCGGTCCACTTGTTCAGCTCGGCGGGGCTGAGGTAGCCGACGTAGGGGGGTGTCTCGCCGTCGTCGGCGTGGTCCAGTAGCTTCCAGGCGGTGGTGAGGTCCTTCTGGGTGGTGCGGGCGTCGCCGAGGCAGGCGTAGTGGTGTGCGCGGACGGCGTGCAGCCAGGACCGTACGGCGGGGTGGGCCTTTGTGCCGGCCAGGTGCAGTGCGCCGTCGGCAAGGGTGAGGGCGCGTTGGTAGTGCCCCTGGTCGGTCAGGATCCGGCTCATCTGGCCGATGAGGTTGACACAGCAGGAGAGGTCGCCCGCCTGGCGGGCGTGGGCGGCGGCGTCGCGGTAGTGCGCGGCAGCGTTCTCGGCCATGCCCAGGTCGTAGGTGAGGAAGCCGACGAAGCCGCCGGTGTCGGCGGCGAGCGCGGCGATCTGCTGCCGCTCGGCGGCGGCCGCGGTGGCGTGCCATGCGAGGATCTGCTGATGGTGGCCAACGGCGTGGGGGTAGACAGCGGACGCCCCGCGTAAGTTGTCCAGCCGCCCGTGTGCGGCTCTGAGAGCGATATGGGCGTCCAGCAGGTCACGACCGCCCGCGGCGGCCATGCTGCCCGTTTTTAGACCGGTGGTCAGGGCAGCGGCGCCCACGCCCTTGAGGAAGTCTCTGCGCCACACGTCGTCCCATTCCCGCAGGAGACCGTCCTCGGCACTGTCCGAAGCCGCTTCGGCTGTCTCCTCGCTCAAACGCTGTCGTTGGGCCAAGGAGACCAGTGTGCCGCCTGCCCCGAGGGCCTTGTCCAGACCGAGCGCGATCGGGAGCGTCGGCGATCTGCGTGCGTGTTCGAGGTCACTGATGATGCTCTTGCTGCACGAGGCCCGGCGTCCGAGTTCCCGCAACGTCACCGTTCCCCGCAACCGCCGCAGTTCCGCGGCGAAGGTCGTCTCGTCGGCCCCCGGCATCGCTACCTCCACGCCCTTGTGGTGAATCGCGCTGTCCGCACGACGGTGCGGACAGCGTCCGTGCTGCTGTGACCAGCACACACCCCTTCGCGGTGAAGTGGGTGGGCCTTGAGTGAGCTGCGGACAAGTGCGGACAACCGGACCCTGCCCAGCAACGAGGCGGATGGCCACCATGGTTGGTACGGGCCCTGAGCGTAAAGCCACAGGCCGGCCATGACACCGGCCTGCGGGAAATTCAGGACCGTCTGCCACCCGAGCTGTCGAGAGGAGCACCGTCATGCCCAAAGTCGCCCTGCACGGCAGGCCCGGGGCCGGAAAGAGCACGCTTGCCGGACTGCTTACGCAGGAACTGACCCTCGCCGGTGCGGACGTGCTGACGCTGAAGGTGGGGGCGCCGCTGTATGAACTGCAGGCCGTCGTGCACGCCATGGCTGGGCGCCCGCTGCTGGACGGCACCGATCAGGACGGTCAACTGCTGAACGCTCTCGGCACCCACCTGCGGCGTATCAACCCCGATGCGCTGACCGAGGCGTTCACCCTGCGTGTGCGGCAGGCCGAGGACACGCGGCCGGACGCCGTGCTGGTCTGCGACGACCTGCGGGCCCCGGACGTTGACGCGGTCACCGGCCTCGGGTTCGTCCTGGTGGAGGTCACCGCCCCGGATGCGGTCCGGCTGGAGCGCAAGCGGGGGCGGGCCGACCTGTCCGCAGGCGACGAGCGCCACCCGACCGAGGCGCCGGTGGCAGCAGCGGCGTGGCGGCGGGTGGACAACGCCGGCAGCCTCGACAGCCTCCGCGAGCGGGCGGCCGAGCTGGCCAAGGAGGTGCTGCGGTGATCCTCACCGGATCGGAGATCGTACGGCAGCGCGCCCGCGGCGCCCTGACCATCGAGCCGTTCACTGCCGGCCAGCTGAACCCGGTCTCCTACAACTACCGGCTCGGCCCCGTCCTGCGGACGCACCACGCCAAGGTGATCGACACGCATGCCGTCAACGATCTCCAGGAGTGCGTGATCCCGGACGACGGGATCGTCCTTGAGCCGGGTCGGGTGTACCTGGGGACCACGGTCGAGGAGATCGGCAGTTCGGTGTTTGTGCCGTCGCTGATCGGCCGGTCCTCCCTCGGGAGGCTGGGGATGTTCCTCCAGTACAGCGCCGACCTGGGCAACGTCGGGTCGTGCCACCGCTGGACGCTGGAGATCAAGGTCGTCCAGCCCACCCGCGTCTATGCGGGCATGACCGCCGGTCAGGTGACCTTCTGGTCCACCGTCGGCGCCCCACTCGCCTATGCCGGGTACTTCGGGCGGATCAACGAGGCCACGCTCCCGCCGCCCGGGCTGCTGGCCGCCGCCCGATGACCACCCGGCCGCTTCCGCCCCGAACGAGGAGAGCGCTGTGATCCTGACCGGACCGGAGATCGCCCGCGAACACCAGCGGGGCCGCCTCGTGCTGGACCCGTTCGACCCCGCGCAGGTCCAGCCGAACTCCTACAACCTCGCGCTCGGCCCCACCCTGGCCTACTACACCGGCGAAGTGCTGGACACCCGCCGCGAAAACCCGTCCACGGTGTTCCCGATCCCCGACGAAGGGTTCGTCCTGGAGCCGGACCGTATCTACCTAGGCTCCAGCGTCGAGGTGCTGGGCAGCAACCATCTGGTGCCGGTCATCCGCTCCCGATCGGGGGCCGCGCGGCTGGGCCTGTTCGTTCACGTCACCGCGGACCTCATCGACATCGGCTCCATCGGGCAGTCGACGTTCCAGTTGCACGCGGTCCAGCCGGTGCGGGTGCATGCGGGCGACCGGCTGGCGCAGGTGACCTTCTGGCGCCCCCAGGGCGAGATCACCCTGTACGACGGCAAGTACCAGGGCTCGCGCGGGCCGCAGCCCTCACAGATCCACCGCGACACCGCCGAGGTGGCAGGCCGATGACGGCCCGCCGCGTGGACGGCCCGGCCCTCGGCTGTCCCGACCCCACTGCCCGCGTCCTGGTCGAGGCCGCGTTCTCCGCGATCAGCCGCCGCTACGTGCTGGCGCGCCACCAGATCGCGGCCGCGGTCCTGGACGCCGACGGCGGGATCCACCTCGGCCTGCACCTGGACGCCATGGTCGGCCGGGCCGCGGTGTGCGCCGAGGCCGGTGCCCTGTCGGCGGCCCGGCTCGCCACGAGCTCCGATCTGGTCGCGGTGGCCGCCGTCCGCTACCCCAAACCCACCGAAGCCGCAGTGGCCCGGCTCGTCCCGCCGTGCGGGCTGTGCCGCGAACTCCTCCTCGACCACGCCCCCGGCCTGCGCGTCGTCGTCCACGACGGCACCCGCGCGGCACTGACACCCCTGGCCGGCCTGCTGCCCCACAAGTACGTGGGCACCAAGTGGCCCGCCGCCCCCGCTCACCCCGACAAGGAGACACCGCAATGACGACCGACTTCCGCACCGCGGCCCTGGACGCCTTGGCCAAGGAGATCATCCCCGAGCAGCACTTCGAGTTCTCCGCCGCCACCGCCCGCGACCGGTTCTTCAACGACACCCGCATGCTGGACGTCAAGCAGTGGGTCCACAACGCCTTCCGCACCAACCCGACGTCGATGCTCGGCCACATGCTCGACAACCTCGCCCTGACCGGCACCGAGGACCTGCTCGACCTCGGATGCGGCAACGGCTTCATCCTGGGAGATCTGCGCCCCCACCTCGCCGACGGCTCCATCACCGGACTCGACATCGCCCCGGCCGTCCTGGAAGCCGCCCGGCAGCGCCTGCACGGCACCGCCACCCCCTGCACCTGGATCGAGGGCAGCGCGGACGACCTGTCCATGCTCGGGGACGACACCTTCGACCGCGTCATGGCCAACTACATGATCCACTACGTGCCGGACCTCAACCGCTGCTTCGCCGAGGTCCGCCGCGTGATGCGCCCCGGCGGCATCTTCCAGCTCACCACCGACCGCACCGACAGCATGCTGGAGATGTACGACGTCCACTTCGCCGCCCTGAAGGCGATGGGCGCACCGCGCGACCTGTTCAAGGCCAGCCCGAAGGGTCGGCTGTCGCTGACCAACGGCGGCGATGTGCTCGGCAGGCACTTCGAGCGGGTGAACACCGTGACCTGGCAGGACCAGCTTCGCTTCACCGACCCCGAGCCCTTCATGCGCTTCTACCAGGTCGGCCACAACCACTGCTGCGCCTCCTCGGAGGAGGACGAGCGCCTCACCGACGACTTCTTCGCGGAACTGCGCGACCGGGTCCGAGCCCAGGTCACCGATGCGATCGACACCAGCGGGTATTTCGCGGTCACGAAGTACACCGGCTCCTTCCTGTGTCAGTGACCACAGGGCCGGTCCGGATCAGCGATTGCCGTCCGGCCGGGTCCGGGAGCGTTGATAGCGTCGGAGGACGCCGTGCCGGCCGGCGCGGCATGCCGTTCGACCGAGAGAGACCTCATGCCCCCGACGATCCGCAGGGCTGTGATCCCCGCCGCCGGCCTCGGCTCCCGCCTCCTGCCGCTGACGAAGGCGATCCCCAAGGAAATGCTGCCGGTCGGCGACAAGCCGGTGATCGAGCACACCGTGCGCGAACTGGTGGCGTCCGGCATCACGGACATCACCATCGTTGTCTCCGGCGGCAAATCCTTGATCCAGGACCACTTCCGGCCCAACCCCGCCCTGGTCGAGCAACTGCGCGCCGACGGCAAGACCGCGTACGCGGACGCCGTGGAGGAGGTCGCCGAACTGGCCCGCCGTGGGCACATCACCTACCTCGACCAGCACGGCCCGTACGGCAACGGCACCCCGGTGCTGAACGCGGCCCGCAACTTCGGTGACGAACCGATGCTCGTCCTGTGGCCGGACGACGTCTTCGTTGCCGAGGTGCCCCGCGCCCAGCAGCTGATCCACGCGTACGAGGCGACGAACTGCCCGGTCCTGGCCCTGCTGCCGATGGACCCCGGCGACTCCCAGCGCTACGGAGTTCCCGTGGTCAAGGAAGACCTCGACGGCGGCCTGCTGCGCATCACCGGCCTGGTCGAGAAGCCCAAGCCCGCCGACGCCCCCTCGGCGTTCGCGGCCATCGGCGGCTACGTCATCACCCCCGGCATCATCGACGAACTGCGCGAGCAGACCAAGCGCTGGTACGAGCACCACACCGGCGAGATCTACCTCACCGACGCCATCAACGCCTACGCGAGCAGTCGCGCCGTGTACGGGCAGGTCATCTCCGGCCGCTGGTACGACACCGGCAACCCGGCGGACTACCTGGTCGCGCAGATGGCCTCGGCCTTGGCCCACCCCGAGTACGGGCCGCTGCTGCGCCAGCTCTCCCGCGAACTCGACGACGTTCGCCCCGGTCCCGGGACGGACGCCACCACGACCTGATGCGCCGCTCCCCTTGGGCCGCCCGGCCACCGCGAGCGGCCCAAGGGAGCGACACATGGCACCCAAGCGCGCCTACGAACCCGTCATCGACCAGCACGACACCTGGCTGGCGGTCAACCCGGTCCAGGGCTGCCCCAAGGGCTGCACCTACTGCTACCTGAAGGACCTGGGCCTGACCCGCGCCAAGCCCACCGAGCTCGCCACCCCGCAGGACACGCTCACCCAGCTCCTCGCCCACCGGTACTACCACCCCGAGCTGGTGCTCGCTCTCTACACCTGCACCGACGCCCTGGCCACGCCCGCCACCCGCGCCCACCTGATGGCCCTGCTCGACGTCCTGGGCGCCTCCGCCGTCCGCAACCCGGTGTGTCTGATCACCAAGTGCGCGATCCCCGACGACGTCGTCGCCTGCATCACCCGCAACCGGGACGCCGGGCTGCCCATCCTGGTCTACCTCAGCTACTCAGGCCTCGGCCCCGACATCGAGCAGGGCATCGACCACACCGCGCTGCGCGCCAACTTCCCCCGCCTGCACGCCGCCGCCATCCCGGTGATCCACTACTGGCGGCCCGCCCTGCCACAGAACAGCACCCCGGACGTCATCGAGCACCTCATGGACTGGGCCGCCCGGTATGCCACGTGCACCGTCGCAGTGGGCACCAAGGTCAAACCCACCGCCCTCGACCAGATCACCAGCCTGTGGCCGGAGCTGGCCGACCCGCACCTTGACCCGCAGGCGGCGGACTCCGTCTGGCCCCGGCGCACGTGGGACTGGCTCCACCACCTGCCCGACCGCTACGCAGACCACCCCCTCTTCCAGACCAACAGCTGTGCCCTCGCCTACGTCCTCGGCCGTGCCGACCGCGCCGGAGTCTTCAACACCCCGACCTGCCTGGCCGCCAACCGCTGCCCCGCCCCCCAGCGCGACCGCTGCCGGCGCACCGTCCCCGGGCAGCAGCCGGTCACCGGGACGGACGTCGACCGGCACCTCGCGAAGATCGGGCACCCCGGCCTGCCGTACACCCTCAACTCCGCCAGCCGCACCGTGGTCCTCGGCCAGCCGGTGCCGCTGCGCGACCGCCACAACCTCGCCCAGGTCCTCGCCGTCACCGTCCGCTCCCCCCAGGACCCCGGCGAGCGCTACTGGCCCGGCCGCCTGTCGGGCGGACAGCCGCTGATCATCGACGCCCGCCCGTAGAACCCCACTCCTTCGTCGACTTCAGGGGACCGCCATGCCTCTCACCATGGACACCGCCGTGCTGTTCTGGCCCCGCGGCGGCAGCGCCCAGGTCATCCGCTACCTCCTGCGCGAACTCAACAGCCGGGGCCTCACCACCCGCCTGCACGCCGGATCCCTCGGCCGCCCCGGCGACCCCTCCCACGCGCCAAGCTTCTACCAGGGCCTGGACCTGCACCCCTACGACCACAACGACGCTTTCGGCGCCTTCACCCGGGGCGAGGACCCTCAACGTTCCAACTGGCCCTTCCACCCCTCCTACGAGGACCGGGGGAGCTGCCCCGACCCGCTGTTCAGCGCCGTCCCACCGGCAAGCGCCGACCACCTCACGCGCGCCTGGACCCGACACCTGGCCGCCCACCGCAGCACCGACACCGGGCTGCTGCACCTGCACCACCTCAGCCACCTCCAGACGGCGGCCCACGCCGCGTACGCCGGCGTGCCTCGCCTCACCACCTTGCACGGCACCGAACTCAAGCTCATCGGCGGCATGGAGCAGCGCATCCGCATCGCCGAGCGCACCGGCACCTCCCTTGGGGAACTCGGCCGCCTCCTCCACAGCGACAACCCGCACCGCACGACCGAGGCCCTGCGCCTGGCCAAGACCGCCGGTCTCGATGACGACGACACCGACCTGCTCACCACCACCGCCTGGCAGAAGTGGACCCAGAGCGCCTACTGGCTCACCCGCCTACGCCAGGCCGCCGCCCACGCCGGGCACCTGGTCGTCGTCTCCGACCACGACCAGCACCTCGCCACCCGCTTGCTCCACCTCCACGACGCGCCGCCCGTCATCCCCAACGGCGTCGACACCCACACCTTCCAGCCCCAGCACCTCGATCAGACCCAGCGCCTTGAACACCTGCGCCACTGGCTCGTCACCGACCCACAGGGCTGGGCCCCCGGCGGCGCTCCCGGCAGCATCCGCTACACCGAGACCGACCTGCGCCGCCTCCACGACCAGCACGGCCGGCTCCGCCCGCTGCTGCTGTGGGTCGGCCGCTTCCTGGACTTCAAACGCGTCCCCATCCTGCTGCGGGCCTTCGCCGCCGCCCGTACCCGCCTCGACCCCGCCCCGGTCCTGCTGATGTGGGGCGGCTACCCCGGCGAGTGCGAAGGCGAGCACCCCTCCGAACTCGCCGCCGAACTCGGCATCACCCAGGACGTGTTCTTCACCGGGTGGCGCGGCCACGACGAACTGCCCACCGGGCTGAACTGTGCCGACCTCATGGTCGCCCCGGCCGTCGACGAGCCCTTCGGCATGGTCTACCTCGAAGCGATGGCCTGCGGCACCCCGCCCATCGCCACCGCCACCGGCGGCCCCGCCCGCACCATCACGGCAACCGGCCCGGACGCCACCGGCTGGCTCGTCGCCCCCGACGACGCCGGCCACCTCGCCGACACCCTGGCCGCCGCCCTCCTCGACACCGCCGAGCGGCAGCTGCGTGGCACACGCGGACGGGCCCACATCGAGAACACCTACAGCTGGACCCGCACCGCCGACCACTACCTCGACATCTACGACCACATCGGGCCAGCCCTGAACTGATCCCGCCGCAGCCTCCGACCGAAGGAGTTCCATGCCCGCCCGCATCGACGGCCTGCTGTTCGACATGAACGGCCTCTTCCGGCACTGGCACAACGCCGGCGCCCGGAAAAGCGAACGCCTCGCCGACCTGCCCGAAGGCACCATCGCCCGCTACGCCTACGGCCACCCCTCCTACCGCCTGGCCCGTGTCGGTGTCCTCACCGACCAGCAGTGGGCCGACGACGTCACCGACCGCCTCGCCGCGGACTTCGGGCCGCACGTACGCGACGCCCTCGGCCCCTGGCGCACCGACCGGGGAGAGGCAGAGCCCCAGATGGTTAGCCTGCTCGCCGAGATACGCCATCACCTGCCCGTGGGTGTCCTGTCCAACTGCACCGACGCCCTCCGTGCGGACCTCCAGCACCACGGCATCACCTTCGACCACGTCTTCCCCTCGGCGGAACTCGGAGTCGACAAACCCTCACCGCACGCCTTCCGCAGCGCCGCCGACAGCATGGGCATCCCCACCCACGCCCTGGCCTACTTCGACGACGAACCCACCTTCGTCCACGCCGCGCAATCCGTTGGTATGCACGCATACCGGTTCACCACAGCAGCAGATTGCGCAGCCCGCTTGAAGGAACTCGGTCTACCCATGGCCAGCTGGTTCGGAACAGAAGTACCCGGCCGGACCGCTGAGAACTCTGGCTAGGTCCAAGGCACCACAGCCGTTCCGGCACCACTCCGTCACCCAAGTTCTGCGCGAGGATTGGGAGCTGCCGACGCCGTAACCCGTCACCGGCCAGGTGAGGAGCAGTCGGCATGGGCTGACCTGCAAGCGCGGCCCGGCTCCCCCAAGCCGAAATGCGGGGGAACCGGGCCGCAGCCGTATTGCCGCACCTACCGGACGAGATGGGCGCAGCGTTCGTGTACCGCTGGTGCCACGTGCGGGCACCGTCACGGCGCCCGCTCCGGGACGTCACACCGCGACGCCTCTCAGGATGACGGGGATCTGCTGGTGGCCGTTGGAGATGAAACTCGGCAGCGGCAGGAGCTCGTCCGGAGCCACGGCCATGCGTGGCTCGGGGAAACGGCCGAACAGGCTGGACAGCGCGATGCGCGCCTCGATTCGGGCGAGTTCGGAGCCCAGGCACAGGTGAGGGCCGTACCCGAAGGACAGGTGGTCGTGGGCGGTGGGGCGCGTGATGTCGAACGCGTCGGCGTCCTGGCCGTAGGTCGCGGGGTCGCGGCCGGCGGCCGCGTAGTTGATGGCGATGGCCTCGCCCTGCCCGAACACCAGGCCCGTGGGCTCGTCACGGATGTCCTGGACGGGGAACCGCAGCAGGATGGTGGCGATCGGCGCCTCGTGACGCAGCGCCTCCTCCACGACCTGCTCCCAGGCCACTTCGCCGCTGATGACCATGGCGAGCTGGGCGGGGTGGCGCATTAGGCTGACCGCGGCATGGTCGAGCAGGTTGGTGGCAGCGTCAACGGCCTGCGAGGTCGATGAGCGCGCCGCCGCCGATCAGCACGGCGAGCACTGCGAGGAAGCCGAAGCAGGACGGCGCGGCCAGTACGCTCAGGCAGCCCTGCTTCACGGTGGGTTCGAGATTCACGAGGCGAAGCCCAGCACCGCAGCGATGGCCTCGTGAGGGGTCGAGTTGGGCGTGAAGCGGCCGAGGAGATCGCGGAGGGGCCCGGGCGGGACAAGCCGGTCGCTCACGCAGCGACGGAGCCAGTACGGACCCGGGGGCTCTTTGCGGGTCAGCGGGGGCAGGGTCAGGACGTGCGGTGCGCCCAGGCAGACTCCGTACGGATGCGGCTCCCACCGGGAGGTGGTCCCGGGGGGTACGAGCCAGTACAGCCAACCGGTGTCCGGGTCGGCGATGGTCGGGCCACAGGTGCCGAGCTGGATCTCATCCATGGCGGCCGCCATGGCGTCCGGATTGCCGCCGCCGCTGATCACGACGTCGAACAGGCCGCCGCCGAGCGGCATCCGGACCGTGCGCTGACCGGTGACAACGAGGTAGGCACGGATGCGGTCGGCAAGGTCGTGCATGCCGTCCCGCGGTGGCGTGGGTGCCTCGGTGAGCATCGTCATGTCGGTGTCCCGGGCACGAGAGCCTGAACGGTCTTGGCGCAGCCGTCGTCGGCGATGGCGTAGGACAGGCGGCCGCCGAGCTTCCGCACGGTCCACAGGCCTCGCGGGGGCTCCCCGATGGCCGGCTCCCACGTGATGGCGGTGGCGAAGTTGGGGAAGGCCGGCATCGGGTCGCTCACCTCGATGAGGAGCTCGCCGGTGTCGAGGACGGCCAGTCGCAGGCCCAGTCGCGCCCGAGGCGGCGGCTGCGAGTGGCGGTCGGCGTTGTCCATCATCCGTGCGGCGATCTGTGCGGCGTGCTCGATGTCGCCGGGCCAGTGGCCCATGGTGAGCTGCGTACGGGTGTGTACCCGGGCGTTGCCACCGGCCGACCCGTTCGCCTCGAACGACCAGCGCCACTGCCAGGCAGGGTCGTCGACGCTGACGGGCAGCAGAACGCATCCTGCGGCGGGTGAGGTTGTGGTCATCGGATGCCCTTCCGGTACTGGTCGCAGACCCCCAGCGGTACGTCACCCAAAGTGTTGGAACACGTACTCGCTGGGTATGGGGCCGATGGTGGCGGTGATGAACGTCGCAGATCCACCGTCAGGTCGATGTCATCCCGGCCCGGAAGGGTGACGTGCGATGCAGACTTCCGTCAGAGTTGAGTCACAGTCAGGCGATTCGACGGAGTCACTGCAACTGGGGGAGCGGCGGCTCTACCGTCGTCCTGACGCGCTGATCCTCGGCAAAGGGGGCACCCATGGCAACGCTCCTGCAAGTCCTGATCTCCCAGCGGGGCTGGAGTAACTACGCCACCTTCCGCCGGCACTACACCCGGGCGGCCAGGGAGTTGGCAGATGAACTTCGCGAGCCCTCGCTTGCCAGCGTCGACGTCTCCGAGAGCACGTACGAGCGTTGGCGCACCGGTCGGGCCAAGCCGCAGACCGACGCCCGACAGGTGCTTGAGCACCAGTTCAAGCGATCAATCGGAGATCTCCTGGCCGAGGCCGGCTTTGACTGCGAGACCCGCCAGCAGCCGGAAGACCACAGCGCAGCAGACCAACTGTGCCGCGGCGAAGCCGCGGACCTGCTCATGATGGGAAGGCACGCAATGGCAGCCGCACGGCGCGCGATGGAATTCGCGATGGGAGCAGAGAACAACACGGTCGGGGCCGAGACCCTGGCCTACCTGCAGGACGAGGTGCGCCGCCTGGCCGGCCTCTACACCCGTGTCCCCCTGGGCACGATCCTTGACGACCTGACCGACATCCAGGACCGCACGTTCCGCCTCCTGGAGAGCGGCCGGGCCAAACCCGCCCAGCACCGGGACCTGTACCTCCTCGCCGCGGTTCTGTCCGGCATGCTCGCGAAGGCCAGCCACGACCTGCGTGACCCGCGCAGCGCCATGATGCAGGCCCGCACCGCGGCCGTCTGTGCCGAACAGGCCGACCACACCGCCATGAGCGCCTGGGTCCTCGGCCTGCAGTCCCTCATCTCCTACTGGGCCAACCGTCCCGAGGATGCCTTGCACTACGCCCGAAAGGGCAGCGTCGTGGGCACGGACGCCACCGGCAGCGTCGGCGTGTGGCTTGCCAGTCTCGAAGCCCGCGCCGCGGGCGTCCTCGGTGACGCTGCCACTGTCGACGCCGCCACCCACCTCGCTACCACGCTGCGCGACCGCACCGCAGCCGACGACCTGGACGCCCTCGGTGGGAACTTCGTGTTCCCCACGGTCCGGCAGGACTACTACGCCGTGGAGGCCCAGGTCCTCCTCGGACAGGGCAACCACGACCTCCTGCGGCAAGCAGAGGACGCCGTCGGGGGCTACGCCAACCCCGATGACCCGCACTGGGCGTTCGGTGACGAGGCCGGAGCCCGCTCCAACCTCGCGCTTGCCCGGCTCTACCTCCGCGACCTCGAGGGAGCCTCCGAGGCCGTGCACCCCGTGCTCGACCTGCCCGCCGCACAGCGCAACGCCGGCATCATCGGCTCCATCGAACGGGTCAGGGTTTCCCTCACCACGGGGCCCGTGCGCGAAGCCGTAGTCGCCCGCGAGCTTCGCGAGGAGATCACCGCTTTCGCCAGCCGTCCGGCTCTCGCACTGCCCCGCTGATCGCCGGGGGTAAAGTCCCCCGCATGAATCCGGTCACCCGCCAGGACGCCCGCTTGGCCCTCCGTGAACTGACCGTTGACGACGTGGACGCCGTCCACGCGATCTACGGCAGTCCGGAGGCCACGGAACATCTGTCCTTCACCCCCCGCTCCCGCGAGGAGGTGGGCGGCATCGTGACACGGGCCATCGCCTCAGCTTCCAAGACCCCCCGCGACGAATTCGCCGTCGGCGTCGTCGAACGGGATAGCGGGCAGCTCATCGGATTTGCCCGCCTCGCCCTGGACCCGCACCAGCAGAAGGCCGCGACCATCGGTTTCGCACTCCGCCCGGACACCTGGGGAGTCGGCTACGGCCGCGAAACGGTACACCTCCTCCTGGCCCTGGCCTTCGAAGGCCTGGACCTGCACCGTATCTGGGCGGCACGCTCCCCCCTCAACACTGCCTCCGCAAAGGCCCTCCTCGCGGCCGGAATGACCGAGGAAGGCCGCATCCGAGGGCACGTCTTCGTACGCGGAGCGTGGCGCGACTCGATCACCTACGGCATCCTGCGCGAGGAATGGGAACGCCCAACGGCGTAGGCTTCGGTACCGCCAGCCGCGAGTGTGACCACCAGCCTCGCCGCATTCAGGCTTCGTCCGCAGTCGACTACGACGCGTTACGGTTTGAATTCCGCGTCCCTCGATGACACACGGCACGAGAGCTGACCCGTCACCCATGGCTTTGCTCGTGGGAACGGACAGCGTTTGTTCACTACTTCGGGAGGCGGGCAAAGCCGTAGGGCGAATCGAAATGTTCACGGGGCCGGACAGCACCGGGTGCTGTTCGACCCTTGCTGGATCTACCGGTACGCGTGGTGGCCTTGATCCGCGAGACTGCCTGGCATGACAGAGACGACGACGCCCGCCGAAGACGCTGCAGACTCCGAGCAGTGGCTGACGCCGGGCGTACGGGGGATCGGGACCGCGAGCTTCCTCGCCGATGTCGGGCACGAGATCCCGACCGCGCTTCTGCCCGCGTTGCTGACGACCACGCTCGGGGCGCCGGCGGCCGCGCTGGGCGCGATCGAGGGCGTGTCCGACGCGCTGGCCGGGGCAGCACGGTTCGGCGGCGGCGTGCTGGCGGACGATCCGGCGCGCAGGCGGCGGGTCGCGGTCGGTGGCTACACCACCACCGCGGTGCTCGGTGCCGTCACGGCCGGGGCGACCACGGTGTGGCAGGTAGGCCTCCTGCGGGCGGCGGCCTGGACCGCGCGGGGGCTGCGGGTACCGGCGCGCAACGCGCTGCTGGCGGACATCGTCCCAGCCTCCAAGTACGGGCGGGCGTACGGGTTCGAGCGGATGATGGACAACCTCGGCGCGATCTTCGGGCCGCTGCTCGCTCTCGGCTTGATCGCCTGGGTCGGCGTGCAGTGGGCCATCGGTCTGTCGGTCATCCCGGGTGTGCTGGCCGCGCTGGCGATCGTCTACGCCATCCGGCACACCCCCCGCCCGACCGGCCGGGACAAGGTCGCGCTGAAGATCCGTATACGGCCACTGCTGGGGGGCGACCTGGGCAAGCTCCTCGCGGCCTGCGCGGCGTTCGAGACCGGCAACGTGGCCGCCACGCTGCTGATCCTGCGCGCCTCCGACCTGCTGGCCCCTGGCCACGGGGCGAAGAGGGCCACCACCATCGCGCTCGCCCTCTACACCGCCTACAACGTCGCGGCCACGCTCACCTCGGTGCCCGCCGGACGGCTGGCGGACCGACTCGGCAAGCGCGGCCCGGTCCTGGTCCTCACCGCCGGCGTCGCCGCCTTCGCAGCCGCCTACGGGCTGTTCACCCTCAACACCACCGTCGTGCTTCTCCTCGCGGTGCCGTTCGTGCTGGCAGGGGTGGGTATCGGCGCAGTCGAGACCGCGCAGCACTCAGCGGTGGCAGCTCTGGCCCCGAAGGACCTGCGCGGATCGGCGTTCGGCGCGCTGGCCACCGTCCAGTCGCTGGGCAACCTCGCCGCCTCCGCAGTCGCCGGCGTGCTGTGGAGCACGGTCTCCCCGACTGCCGCGTTCGCCTACCTCACCGCGTGGATGGTGCTCGCCCTGACCGGCCTGCTGATCAGCATTCGCCGCTGACGGCCATGCCGGGCAGCGGTCTGCACCAGCCAGTCAGACGAATGCTGCTGTAACTCGTGAACATCGAACACGACGCTGCCTGAGCACCTCCCGAAGTGATGAACAAGTGCTGTTCAATCTCGTGGACAAAGCCACACCACAGCTCCCGCGGGACGCGACATTGACCCGGACCGCCGCAGCGGCTCATCTGGGGGTGGGACAGGCCGCCGTTGTCTCCTTCCGGCAGCCTGACCGTTGCGAACCTCACGCTCCGCCTTTTGCAGCCGGGTTGCCTCCCGACGGTGGCTCCTGATGCCGCCGCGGCCAGCGGCGGACGATCGAGCACCGCCGCCCGGAAGAGGTTCGGATTCCACTGTGCGAAAGGCGGGGGGCCGTCATTTCACCCACCGAACGCGCAACCGCCATCAGGGCCTGTGCAGGTTCCTCTGTACGCCGCCTCCTTCCTAACGTGTCGGTCGTCCCCACGTCCGGGGGCCTCACACACCGGAGGAACCATGCGTCCGAACCGCTCCGCGCGCCCCAACCGCCGTCCGATCCGCGCCGTCCGGCCGTACCGGGCCGTCCGCCCCTACTGAGCTTCACGCCCCCCTGGTCAGAAGGCGGCCGCATTCCGCGGCCGCCTTCTGGCGTTGTCCGCATCCATTCGCTCTGCAGAGGGACCGGCCTGTGGCCACCACAGATGCACCTGCACCGCTGACCCTGCCCCGGCCCGCAGCGCATGCCCGCGCTTCCCGCTCCGTGGTCTGGGTTCTGATCGCCGCCTCGCTGCTGGTCAAAGCGGGCGGCTTCGCCTGGGACTTTCTGGGCTACTACATCGCCTCCGCGCACGGCACCACCGCCGCCGGAGCTGCCATGAGCTTGTTCGGGATCGGCTGGTGCCTCGGCCAGGCCGTCTCCGGGCACCTGACCGACCGGGCCGGCCAGCGGACCGCGCTGGTCCTCATGATGACCTTCGCCGCTCTGTCCTGTGTCGCGCTGACTGTCGCGGACTCGCTGACCACGCTGCTCATCGTGTCCGTGTGCCTCGGACTGACCATGGAGACCTACCGCCCGGCGGTCTCCGCCGCGATCAACACGCACATCGCTTCCAGCGGCGCCCGCGCTCGGGCGCAGACCGCGCTGTACTGGTCGATCAACGTGGGCATCGCCGTGTGCGGCGGGCTCGGCGGCTACGCCGCCCATCACTATGGCTACCGGCCGATGTTCCTGGCCAACGCCGCGGTGTGCGTGGCGTTCGCGCTGCTGGCCCTGCGCCTCCTGGCGGGCCGCAGGCCAGCGCACGATGATCAAGCCCCGGCCGTGGCCTTTCGGCAGGTCCTCGCCGACCCCGGCCTGCGGTGGATCGCGGTGGTCTCCGTGGCGGCCATGGTGTGCGCGTGGGGCATGGTGTCGGTTCTGCCGCTGCTCATGACCGCCGACGGGCTGCCGCCCACGGCGTACGGAACGGCGATGATCGCCAACACCGTGGCCGTCCTGGTGCTCACGCCGCCCATGACGCGGATGCTCATCGGCCACGGCGAGACCTTGCGCTTCTCCCCCGTCGTCGTCCTGGCCGCCGGAACGGCCGTACTGGGTGCCGGCATCGGGTTCGCCGCCTATCAGCACACCACGCTCGGCTACTCCATCGCCTGCACGGCCCTGGTCCCCGGCGAGGTCTGCTACAGCATCGCCATAGGTGCCTACCTGTCGACTGCCGCACCGGACGGCGCGGTCGGCCGCTACCAGGCCGTCATCTCCGCGTCCTCCGCTGTGGCGTCCCTCCCGCCGCTGGGCATTGCCGTGGCTCTCAACACCGGAGGCCGCCCGCTGGTCGCCGATCTGCTCGTTGGCTGCGCTCTGCTCGGCGTCGCGGCCTGCCTCCCGCTCTCCCGCGCGCTGCGCCGTACTGCCGGCGCCCGCCATCGGTCCACGGAAGGACTGTTGTGACCGCCAACTTCCGCAACCTGCCCTGGCCGGCACCCGTAGTGTCGGATCGTCCCGCATCCTCTGAATCGCCGGGGATTCCCGAGAGTCGAGATGACAGCCGGGCCGAGCCTGACACGCCCGATCGGACGGCGAAGGAGGCTCTTCGTGTAGAGGCCGACCCCGCGATGCTGCAGTTCGGCCCCCGCAGCCCCTTGTGGTGGTAGGCGCGGCCTCCGGTGCATGCCCCAGTTGAACCGGGTGCGACCTGGGTTCTTCCCAGGTCGCACCCGGCTCGTGTCAGGATCCGGCCAGAGCCGGCCGTCTCTTTGTGGGGTTCAACAGGTGATCACGGGCGCGGATTTGGCTTAGCGTGACGGCACTTCCTACCGGCACGCGCTCGTGGAGAGATCTTGACTGCGTACGTCACCCGTCCCAGCATCGTCCTGCCGCCGCACAAGGTGACCACCAGCGAGATCGTTGACGACATCCGTGCGCACCACGCTGATCACGCCCGCCTGGCGGTGATCCTGCGGGCCGTGGCGGGGTGCGGAGTGGAAACCCGCTACTTCACCCGTCCCTTGGCCGAGGTCACGCAGCAAAGCGGTGTGCACGAGCGAGTCGGCAGAGCTTTCGATGATGCCGTCGAGATGGCTGCGCAGGCGGCACAGCATGCTCTGGACGCTGTCGGCATGGCAGGTGGCGACGTGGATTGCCTCATCACGTCCCACACCACGTCGTGGGCGGTTCCGAACCTGGATGTGCACCTCATCGGTGCTTTGGGGCTGCGTCCGACGGTGGCGCGTATACCCATGGCCACGCTGGCCTGTGCGGGCGGCGTGCAGGCGCTGGTCCGGGCTGCGCAGTATCTCAAGGCGCAGCCGGGCGGCTGTGTTCTCGTGGCCGTGTCCGAGGTCTTGTCGGCGATCTATCACCGTACGGACACCACGATCGAGTCCATGATCTATCGGGCCCTGTTCGGGGACAGCGCGGGCGCTGTCGTGGTCACCGATGAGCCCCTGGGCGCCGGGCTGGCGGTGGATGACGGTGTCGAGATCGTGCTGCCCGATTCCCTGGATCGGTACTGGGGCCGGCTGGACTACGAGGGTCTGCATTTCGATTCCACGAAGAAGGCGGCGCGTGCGGCCGCGGACACCCTGCCACTGCTGCAGGAGTGGATGGGCGGGTGGCGCCCCTCCTGGGCGGTCATCCATCCGGGCGGCCCGCGCATCATCAACGACATGGCCGCCGGCCTCGGGATCGCCCCCCAGGGTGCCCAGCAGTCCGTTGCGTCGCTGCGCGAAGTCGGCAACCTCGGGGGCGTGGCGGCCCTCGATGTTCTGGCCCGGACGCACACCGATCCCCCAGTCGCCGGCAGCGCCGGGATGGCGGTCGCTGTCGGCCCCGGCTTCACGCTGTCGGGCGTCCGCGGGCACTGGCACGGCTGATGCCATCGCGCCGAGCCAGGCGGCGCGGCCGTCGTCGGTGAGCTCGACGTCGACGCGGCGGCTGTCGATGCTGGAGTGCGTTCGGCGGACGTAAATGCCGCACGGACGAGTCAGGCTGCGGCCGACGACGTCGAGGTGGTGGCCGGCTGCTGCACCGCCGATGCCGGGTGCAGCTGCGGGAGCAGGTGGGCCAGCGCACCGAGGTTGCCCGTGTAGTGCAGGGTCTGCAGGCCGAGCCGGGCGGCGGCCGTGGTGTTCTCGGCGCGGTCGTCGACAAACAGGGTACGGCCCGGGTCCGGCCATCCTGCGGCAGCAAGTGCCGCTTCGTACGCCGCCGTGCTGGGCTTGTTGGCACCGATGCGCGCACTGTAGACGGTGCGGGACATCAGGCTGCAGGACCACTCGGCGACGTCGATGGCGTCCGCGACGCAATGTGGCGCGTTGCTGAGGAGCAGGAGTCTTGTCCCTGCGCGGTGGGCGGCGCGCAGCAGGTAGATCACGGCGGGGTCGACGGTGGTCCACATGGCCGTGTCGGTGGCGATGAGGTCGGGGAGCAGGTCGGCGAGGGTGCGGTCGGTGCGCATGACGAGTCCCGAGGACCAGAACTGCGCGTCGGTGATGACGCCGGCGTCGTAGCCGCCGCGGCGTGCCCAGAACGCCTGCATGAACTGGGGGACGCGCTCAGGGGGCCACCCGGCCAGTTGCGCGAGGCGGTCCCAGTCCTGGGCTTCGGGCTGGACGCCGATGACGCCATTGAAATCGAAGAGGACGGCATCCCATGCGGAGGCGGGGGGACGGAGGGTCATCGCGGCTTCTCCAGGGCATGTCGGGAGCTGGCGGCGACAACGGCCGCAAGGAGGACAGGAAGAGCGAGTGCCACCGGTAGGGAGCCGGTGAGGGAAGCAAGAGCGCCGATGGCTGCCGGCCCGGCAAGGAGTCCGACGTACCCGACGGCGGACACGGCGGCGACGGCGCGGGGGCCGTGCCGACCGGCAGCGGTGATCAGCGCGGGCACGGTGGTGGACAGGCCCAGCCCGAGGCAGGCCCAGCCCAGCAGTGCCGCCGGGGCCGTGCCGACCAAGAGCCCGGTGCCCAGGCCAGCGCACCCAAGGACCGCGCCGGCGCGGACCAGGACGGGCGCGCCATAACGGGTGGTGAGACGGTCCCCGGCAAGCCGGCCGATGGCCATGGCGGCGCTGTAGACGGCGTACGCCGAAGCGGAGACCGCCGCGGTGGCGTGCAGACCGTGCAGGTGAACCGCGGACCAGTCGGCCGCCGCGCCCTCACCGAGCAGACAGGCCGCAGCCAGGACGCCGAGCAGCCACAGCCCGGCCCCCGCGCCATCCGAGCCGGATGGAGCCGCAGCCGGTTGGTCATGCCGATCTGGGGATTGGGTGAGGACACTTACGCTGCGGACGGCTGGGGCGGTGAGCAGCGCCAGGGCGGCGGCCGTGAGTCCTGCGATGAGGAAGACGCGGCTGTGCGGGCTGTGGGCGGTGACGGCGGCCGCGGCTGCCCCGAAAAGGGCACCCCCGCTGAAGCCGGCATGCAGGCTGGACATGATGCTGCGCCCGTACGCCTCTTGGCAGCGGACTGCGTTCACGTTGATTCCGACGTCGAGCAGCCCGTGTGTGAAGCCGAAGGCGAGCGCGACGCCCAGCAACGTAGGCAAGGTGCGGCAGGAGCCCAGCGCGGCAAGCGAGACGGCAACGGTGACAGCTGGTGCAGTCAGCAGGGGTGCCGGGCCGTGGCGTTGGGCGATGCGACCACCGGCGTACAGGCCTGCGACCATTCCGGCGGCAGCCGCGAGCAGGACGAGCGACAGCCGGCCGGCGGACAGGTGGGCGGCGGCCTGGACGGCGGGCATCCGGGCGCCCCAGATCGCCATCAGGGCGCCGAGGCCGATGTAGTACGCGGTGAGTAGCCGCCGGGCAGCGACCGGCGGCGCGAGGGTCGTGACGTCGGCGGCCGCGGGCGCCGTGGTGGTCACCATGCGGGCACCTCCGTTACGGCGAGGCGGGCCAGGACGTCGGTGGTCAGCTGGGCCGGGTCGGTCCCCACCATTAGGCGGTCGAGGTCGGGGGCCGCCACGAAGCCGGTATGGACGGCGCTGCGAAGGAACGTCAGGAAGTGGTCGTAGAACGCCGCGGTGTTGAGCATCGCGATCGGCTTGCTGTGCAGGCCGAGTTGCGTCCATGACCACACCTCGGCCATTTCCTCCAGGGTGCCGAGGCCGCCGGGCAGGACGAGGATCGCGTCGGCCAGCTGCAGCATGCGCGCCTTGCGGGCGGGCATGTCCGCGACGATCTCCAGGCCGGTCAGGGCGGGATGGACGATGCGGGGCCGGTTGAGGTGCTCGGGGATGATGCCGGTGACCCGGCCGCCGGAGGCCAGTGCGGCATCGGCCAGGGCTCCCATGAGGCCGATTCGCGCTCCGCCGTAGACGATGTCGATGCCGGCTGCGGCCAGCAGTGCGCCCGTGGCGCGTGCCACCTGTGTGTAGAGCGAGTAGCGGCCCTCGGAGGATCCGCAGAACACGGCGAACCGAGTCGGGCTGTTCGTGGCACAGGTCGTCGGGCCCGGCAGGGTGGAAGTCATGCCTCGCACAAGGTCACCTCGAATCCTCTCGCGGCCAGTTCGGGCAAAGCGGTGGCCAGGGCCAGACGCTGATGGTGGGCGTAGGTGAGGTGCGCATCGCGAACGGCACCGGCGAACTGGGCGCGGCGGAGCCTGGCCGGCAGCCCGCGCAGCAGTCGGGGATCGAGGCCCTGCGCCGCGCACAGGTCGATGACCTCGCGATACCCGGTGATGCTCTGCAGGCGGGGGCGGACCAGAGGATGCGGCCACAGGTCGGCGAGCTCGTCGACCAGCGTTCGGGCCATCCTGTCGCCGTAGCCGAGCAGCCGCTCGACCCGCTCCGTGACGCGGTCCGCGTAGGCGGTGGCGCTGGCCTCCAGCCAGCATTCGACCTGCACGGTTGCGTCCTCGAACCAGTCCCCACGGGTGAGGAGCTCGCTCAGGATCGAGATGGAGCAGCCCTCGAGGATCAGCCGGTCGACGCCGCCGTCGGCGAACATTTTGCGATGATGCACAAGGCGGTCGACGGCCTCGGCGGCGGAGATCACGCCGTGGTGGACAGGCCGTTCGGTCAGGTAGAAGCGCTGGGTGTTGTGCAGTTCGTCGTGGGTCGGACGGCCTGAGCCGACGGCAAGGTCGGGGTGGCACTGCACACGGTCCAGCACCAGTACAGGGCTGTCGTAGCGGCTCGCGAGCGCCACCGAGCGGCCCGTCTTGCCCATTGCTGTGGGACCAAGGATGAGATGGAGCGGAATCACTTCGGGTGTCTCCTGCCGCGGAGTGCGTGCCGACGACCCCGTGCTGGGGATCGGTTTCGCGAATATGTGCGGGGTGGTGCCGTCAGCCCGGTCCTGTCAGGTCGTCCGGGCTGACGGCACCGGTTCATGGGCCGTGGCCGGGAGGCTCGCCCGGATGTCCGGGAACGCCGTCAGCTGGCCGTCGGTGTCAAGGCCACGTGAGGAGCGGGCTGGAGACCCAGCCGGTCCGGCCCTTGGCGAGGCCGGTCACGCTCCTCTTCGTCAGCGAGCCGTACGCCCACTGGTTCTTCCCGCCGTAGCACTGGACCTTGAAGATGTAGCCGTCGCTCTTGTACAGCAGCCCGACCGATGTGTAGCTCGTGGACGGACCCGTCCTGAGGTTGAGACCGTTGGCATCGATCTTGAACGTGACGTCCAGCGGGTTGTAGGTGCAGGCCGAGGAGCCGACGGCGGACGCCGTCGGCGCGAGTGCGACGCTTCCGCCGACCAAGAGTGCGGCCGCCGAAGCGAGGGTCGCGATTTGCACTCTGAGCTTCATGAATATCCCATCCCAGCCGCGAGGGATTCCGAAAGAGGGGCGGTTCGGAGTCCTGCAGTTGCGTGAAGTGTGAATGGCTAGGCCGCATCGGACGCTCTGGTCCCGGTGGGAAGAGGCCTGGCGGCCGTTGGGAGAGCGCACCTTGGCACGCGGCAAACACACTTGACCGCTCCCGGGGCTGGTCCCGCAATCACACGGGCGGAATGGGACGATTCCCTTTCGGTCAGTGAAACTGCGGCCGGTCGGGTTTCGCGCCTTGAAAAGCCCGGGCGGAATACGCTGCGGCATGCGTAATTTCGCTGGGTGGAATCACGGGTGCCGGAATTTCGGCACATGAAATGTGGTCAACCACGGCGTGGCGAACACCTGGGGCGGGATGTCGCTCTGGTGAGCGTGGGCAGGCCCGGAGAATTTTCGCCGCCCGAGGGCGAGTCCTCCGAAGTGATCAGGGCACTGCGAGCTCGTCTTCGAGCCAGCCGAGGCGGTGGATGTTGAAGCCCAGCTGAACTCTGCTTTCCGCTCTGGCCTTGCTCATCAGTTCGGAGAGGATGCGGCGCACGGTGCGCTCCGATACTCCGATGGCACGGCCGATACCTTCGTCGGTCAGTCCTCTGACCAGGAGCCGGACGATCTGCCGTTCACGCTCGGACAGGGTGGACGACGCGGTGGTCTGCGGCAGGATCTCGTCAGCTGAGTGCCAGTAGTGCTCCCAGAAGCGCCGCAGAATCTCGATGAGGTAGGGGTTGCGCACGATCATTGCCGCGGGGCCGTCGCTGCGGTCGTCACCGGGCACCGGGTGCTCGAACGGCAAGACCGCGAGGACGTGATCAAGAATGATCATTCGCAATGGGAGCGAGAGTGCGAAGCGAACCTGAGCGCCGGCGTCGGTGAGTTCCTGGAAGTGCTGCCGTGCGCTCGGCGTCTGGAGTGAGGCGGCCATGTGGAGCGTTCGCATGGACCTACCGGCGGCAAGCCACTCCAGGTTGGCCGGCTGCGCTGGCCGGACGCCGTTGATCATCGGCGGGTGCATGGACACCATGTCCGAAGTTCCCTTTGCCGCCTCGGCCAGAACGGCAATGACCTGCTCTCGTCCTGGAACGAGTTCGATGTCGCGCCCTGGCTCGTGCATAGCAAGGAACCCAGCCAGTACATGGGATAGGGAACTGAGGCGCCCCAAGCCAAGATTCATCGCTGCTTCGAGATCGTGCGTGGTCGCGCTGATGAGGTCGCTCATCGCCATGACGGGCGATCGAGCGGCCCAGCCGCTCGGGATACCGTTGAGGCGAGTGGCCAGGCCGAACTCCGCGAGCAGTTTGACGGCGCTGCTCATGTCCTCGTCACTCCACCCCGTGGTCTGCCGGACCACGGCCGGGTCCCAGTCGGGATCACTGAGGGCTATCCGGTACAGCTCCTGAGCGCGGGTAAGCTTCGAGTCGCAGTTGATGGTGGTCGCCATAGTCCCCTGTCCCGGTTCAGGTTCGCACTCGCATTGGTGCCTGGTGGTCGTACGGTGTTGCGGCTGCGAGACCGCCTGCCGGGGGCGGTGCAACGAGCGGACGGGTGGCCTGGTCGACGTCAATCGCTCCCGGAGGAGCCCCCAGTGACCTCGACCAGACCACTTTCCCGGCAGGCTCACAACTGCCGGAAGTCCGCCGCCGACTTGGGGGGGGTCGGCATACTGGCGAACCCGCCCCCAAAGCAGGGTCACCAGGCATCTCCGGCAGGGCCGCCAGGTGACCAGACCGGATGTCTTCATTGCACGGACGTGGGCGATCAGGAGAGCGCCGCTGACATAGAGGCACAGTCATTGACCCGAATGGGCCTGTCGACCTCTGCGGGACGGCGACATGGGTGCGCTTGAGCGCGCTGTCGCAGTGACCCCCGTGCCCCCCTTCCGATGTGCTTCACCCGTGCGCAATGCACGTCCGGTGCAAGATTCTGACCTTGGTGCACGGGGCAAGCCAGTCCCAGTTGGTTCAGGTTCTTGAACTTCCGGAACTTCGTGCACCTGAATATCGGGCCCGCCCCACACGTCGGCAGGCCTTCGGGACATGCCCTACAACCGCAGAAGGACGTTGGGCTCGCAGTGCCGGATGCCGCCAACCGAGAGGGAGCGGTGGCGGCATCCGGGCGCGCTGTCGGTTCACGGCCCCGCGGAAAGTGGTGCGGAGGGACGTTTCCGCGTCACGCCCTGCCAGGAACCGCTCGCCCAGAACCGACAGGGATCACTTCAGCGCGACGCGGAGGTGACCTGCAACAACGAAGCCACGGATGCGCGTCAGCGTTTCACTTGCCGGAATTGCTGCGATTAGGATTCCGCATCCCGAAACGAGGGCGTTTGCCCGTCAGCGTCGTCGGGATCGAACATCAGGATGAAAAAGCGCACACCGGGAGAGCTGAACGGCTCCGCCACACACATGGTCACCTGCCCTGACTGGGGCTCGGGATACGCCCAGTGCCGCATAGGACGGGTGTCGCCGTCGGCATGGACGTAGGCGAGGTCGCAGCGCCGGTAGATGGGGCCGGCCACCGCGTCGGCGTGGACCTGCTTGTCGAGCAGCCTGAGCGTTTCGTTTTCCGGGTGCGCGGCAACGGCGGCCCGCAGCTGTGCGGCGACCTGTGGAGCCCAGCGGGTGGGCCAGTCGATCAGGTGGTCCTCACGGGCCCTGGGGTCGAGGAGCATCCACTCCATCAGATTCCGCGGCGCTCTCGCGGGCTTCCCTGGCTCACGGGGGAACATCCGCACAAAGAGATCGTTAGCGGCGAGCAGGTTCCACCCGACGTCGTGGATGTAGCAGGCGTGGCCGGTGATGGAGTGCACGACCTTGGCCCAGGAACTGTTGATGCTGCATCCGGCGGCGGGGTCCAAAGGCACGGGCGGCTCGTAACCCAGGGCGAAGATGTACATGGCGGTGCGTTCCTGCTCCGACATCTGCAGCACGCCTGCGACCTTGTCGAGCATGTCCGAGGTCGGTTCGAGGTCCCCTCTTTCCAACTGCGCGTACCAGCGCTCGGTGCGGCGAAGCAGAAAGGCCACGTAAGCCTGGGAGAGTCCGGGGGCGCGTCGCCCCCTGCCGGTGGGCGGCGGCAGGCCCACACTGACTGGATCAATTTGCGACCTTTTGTACCGCAGAAGATCTCGAAGTGCGTTTGCGTCCATCGTGAGTGTCCTATCCCCCGGTGTCGGCTATCGGTGGTTGCTCGGCCCGACTCGTCCCACAGCGCGCCGCGGTGATCGCGTGCCGCAAACGTGGCAGGTCAGATACCCGGGCGGGGGGGGACGCCCGGGGCCCCCCCCCCCCGCTACAGCGGGGACCCCGCCACCGGCGCGCGCCCCCACCCCGTGGGGAACCGCCCACCACGGGGTGGGGCGGCGGGGCGGGGGGCCGGGGGTCCGGCCATAAA
>NZ_JBIVNJ010000044.1:36481-53032 GCF_044753585.1 Streptomyces sp. NPDC088354
TTGGTCGGCCCGTCTGGTCCCACCGCGCGGCGGTGTTTGCGCGTCCCCAAAAGGGGGCTGGTAATATCCCGGGGGGGGGGGGCCCGCGGGGGCCCCCCCGCCCGCGATCCTGCGGAGACCCGTCCACGGGCTCGCGCCCAGAGCCGTTGGCTACCGGCCCTCAAGTGGTTCGGCCGGCGGTACGGGGCGCAGGGTGACCGGCAATTCAGCGATGCTGTTGACGCCCGGCGCTGCGGTGCGGGGCGGTGCCTGGTTGCCGGCGAGTTTCAGGTCGGGGAAGCGCTGGAACAGTCGAGCCAGGGCGATCTCCGCCTCGGCGACGGCAAGCGCGGCGCCAGGACAGCGGTGCGCGCCGTGCCCGAAGGCGAGGTTGCGGTGGCTGTCAGCTCGCCGTAGGTCGAACTGGTCGGCCCCGGTGAATGCGTGTGGGCAGCGGCCCGTGGCGGTAATCGGGACGATGACCAGGGAACCCTTGGGGATGACCTGGCCTTCGAGTTCCATGTCGCTGGTGGTGTAGCGGGGCATGGTGAACCGGACGGGGGCGTCGTAGCGCAGCGTCTCCTGGACGGCCTGCTCCCAGCTCACGTCGCCGTCGAGGAGCATCCGCAGCTGGTCCGGGTGCTGGCACAGCGCGAGGACGGCGCTGTTGAGGAGGTTGACGGTGGTCTCGTGCCCCCCGAGGACGACGATCAGGAGATTGGCGACGACTTCGTCCGGGGAGAGGGTGCCGGCGTCGCAGGCGGCGATGAGGTCGGTGGTGAGGTCCTCGCCGGGTTCGGCGCGTTTGATGTCGATCAGGTGCTGGAGCACCCTGGGAAATTCCGTCCAGGTCCGCTGGGATTCCTCCGGCGTGATCTCGGCTTGGAGTACGGCGGCGGACAGCTCATGGAGCTGGTGACGCAGGGCCGCGTCGTCGGGGACCCCGAGAAGCTCGCAGATGACGGTCATCGGCAGCGGCAGGGAGAAGTGCGCCTTGAGGTCGATGATGTCGTTCGCCTGGGATTCCATCCGGTCCAGGAGGGCATCGGTGATGGCCTCGATCCTGGGGCGCAGGGGACGAACCCGGGTGGTGGTGAATGCCCGCTGAATCGGTCCCCGCAGCCGTGCATGGCGGTCACCGTCGGCGTTCAGGAGATTCTGCGCCAGGAAGAACGGCCGCTGCGGCCAGCTCTCGGGAACGAGCCCGTCGTTGTTGTCCCGCCAGTTCGCGGCGTCCTTGCTGATGCCGGGGTCGGACATCACCTGCCGGGCGGCGGCGTGCGAGGTGACTGCCCACGCATGAACGCCACCAGGGAACTCCACGCGGAAGACCGCTCCGTAGTCGCGGAGCCGCGACCCTTCGTGGCCGTCGGTGTGGGGGGCCGCTGCGAGAAGTACAGGGGTTGTTGAGGCCATGTCGGCTCTCCTCGGTCTAGATCGTGGACGGGGGTGAACGTCACGGGCAGGCTGGCCGGCCCCCGGACGACCAGCGGAGGTGCCCATTGCACTTCGCTGAAGGGCACAGCCAGAGCCATGTCGGGCAGGTGCAGGAACAGCCGTTCCAGGCCGATGTAGACGATGTGGCACGCGAGGTCCTGGGCCGGACAGGCGTGGGCGCCGGCGCCCCAGGCCAGGTAGGCGTGGTGGCCGACAGCGGAAAAGGGGTCTTCTGGCCGAGTGCGGGACCCTGAGGCAGCCAGGGCCAGGACAATCATGTCGCCCTGTTTGATGTGGCGGCCGCCGAGTTCGGTGTCGCGCTGGGCCCAGCGATTGAACACATTCTGCAGGGGTGGAGACTGCCACAGACCGCGATTGGCGATGTCACCGACAGAGACGCGCGCGTCGCGGATCTGACCGCGAAGCTCGTCGTCGTTGAGGATCTCCAGCAAGGTGTTGCTGATCCAAGCCGAGGTGGTGAACGCGGTGTTCATCATGAACCACGACTGGCTTTCCACCTCATCGATGTCGCCGCGCTTGCCGCCGGTCGCCTGGAGCATCCGGGAGATGAGGTCCGGGCCCGGGGCCTTGGCCTTCTCAGTGACGACCTTGCGGTGGACGGTGTCCATCCGGCGCGAGGCATCGTCGGCGTGCGGGCCGACACGGATCAGCTCGTGCACTGAGGCCTCGACCTGATCGGCGTACTGGCTGTCGATGCCGAGCAGACCCATCATGACGAGCAGGGGCAGACGGTGTGCGTAGTCCTGCTCGATGTCTGCCTTCCCCTGGTGGGCGAATCCGGCGATGAGTTTGTCGGCCAGAGCAGTTATGAACTGCCGGGTCTGCAGACTGTGCTGCTCCAGTTCCGTGAAGGCCTCGACCACCGGACGCCGCCTGCGGGAGTGCTCGGCGCCGTCGTGGCACTGCATGTGCCCGCGGGGATCCAGCAGGCGCAGCAGGGGATGGTTGCCTTGGGCCGCTCCCCGGTGTCGCCACACGGACGGGTCGTTGCTCCACACACCGTCCCGGTTCTGCAGGACATCGCGGGCCAAGTCCGGGTCGAGAACCATCCAGCCCCAGATGCTGCCGTCCTCGTCGACCTTGACCGGGACGACAGGACCGTGCTGGCGCAGCGTCGCGTAGTAGGCGAGCGGGTCGGCTTCGAATTCGGGCCCGTACAGCGGGAGTGGGACGCTGACCGGGCAACCTGGGGCGCCTGCGGGCGGCACGTCGGGGTAGCGGTCGGGGCGGATGGGGCAGCAGGGGGCGGTTTCGTCGGGTGACGACAGAGTCATGGCATCTCACCGTGGGGGGGGTGGGGGTGTGGGGCTGTCAAGGCCTGCTGCTGGACGTGATCACGGCCATGGCACTCCTGCGGTGTCGACGGCCGCCGTGAATGCCTGCGGCGGTCCCCAGGCGACACAGACCGCGGTTGTGGGGGTGTGTTGGTGGGGCCGCGTTCCGCCCCGCCGTGATCAGGTGCATGCTAAATCCCTCTCGGTCTGCTCCCCTGCGCCAATTACTGCGATCAACGGTGCGTGGTTTCACCGTCGTGGTTGGCGTGGTGGAGTTGCAAGGGGAGATGGCATTCTTGCCGACTGACGGCAAGATACGAGGTGGCAGGGGGTTTGTTGCCGGTGGGGCAAGATACTCGGCGCAAGGGGCGTGGGCTGGCTGCTCTGCCGGCTGACCTGCACCCCTCCATGCACGCGTGGGCGACGGAGCTGCGTCGTTTCTACACCGGCCTGGACATGACTCTGGCGGAGCTTCAGGCCGTCCTCGGTGTCGACCCGGCCACGTTGTCGCGCTACCTCAAGGGCATTCGTCTCCCGGAAATTGAGTTCCTCGGGCGGTTGTACAAGGGCATTGAGGACAAGACCGGCGCCGCTCTCCTCCCAGAGGTTCGCGCCAACGTGCGGGCTCTGTACTTTGCGGCGTGCGCCGCGCACGACCCCGACCGCCACGAGGTCTACGTACTCCGCGACGCTCTGGGCGAGGCCCAAAGGCGGGCAGAGGACGCGGAGGACAAGGTCCGCAAGCTGGAAGCGCAACTCCACCTCGAGCAGGATCACCGCGGCGAACTGGAAAGCCGCCTGCACATGCTGGAGTCCGCCGCCGTTCCTCAACAGACGGCCGACGTCGAGGTGGGACTGCTGCGGGACCGGCGGGACGATCTGTCACGCCGGTACGAGGACGGAGTGCGGACCTTGACCGAGCAGATGCGGCAGCTGCGGGACCTAGAGCAGGAATACCGTAATACAGAGGACCAGCTCCACGAGGCCGAGCGCCGTCTCGAAGCGGGACTGGAGCAGCGCTGGCGCGAGGAAGACGCATCGCACGCCGGTCGACGCCGGCGTCGGCGGCGCCCGTCCGGCGAGCAGCCTTCGGGTGTGTCTTTGTCGCCGGATGCGGCGCGGCAGGCCTGGGCCGCGTTCGCCGCGCTCGGCCGGCGCAGTCAGGGCCTCATTCAGCGTCAGCTCGCCACGATCGATGAAGCGCGACAGGACCTGCTGGACGGCCGGAGCCCTGATGCCGCCCTGGGAGAGCTCGACCATCTGGCGACTCGCGTCCGACGCACCAGCGAAAATTTGCTGCTTCTGGCCGGCGAAGCCCCGGGGCGTGTGTGGACGGCACCCATGCCGCTCGCCGAAATCCTCCGTCACGCGGGGACCGAGGTGGAACAGGGCGGCAGGATCGACCTGAACGACTTCCCCGACACGCTGATCGCGGGCCGGGAAGTCGCCGGACTAAGACCGACCGGCAATAGGTGGCCGCTGTGCGTCTGAGAGATGGTCTGGATGCGGCACGGGCACGGGCCTACGTGTTTCATGGAGTTCTCTACGCTCAGTGATCACGAAGGACGCCGTGCCCGCTCTGCCATCTTGCCTGCTTGAACCCCTCTGGGACCAGTTCGCTGCCCTTCTGCCCGTCCGGGGAGAGTTCGTCGCGGACCATCCGCTCGGCTGTCACCGCCGTCGGATCTCCGACCGGAAGGTCTTCGAGCACATCGTGCTCGCGCTGGTCCACGGCTCCGGATACGAACGGATCTCCAGTCCCGGATGTTCTGACCGTACGATCCGACGGCGCGTCAAAGAGTGGGCTGAGCTGGGAATATCCGGTCAGGTGCACGCCCTCGCGCTTGAGGCGTACGACCGGGTGATCGGCCTGGGGCTGAGCGAGATCTCCGTTGACGGCTGCATCACCAAGGCTCCTTCCGGGGGCGAGAAGGCCGGACGCTCCCCGGTCGACCGGGGCAAGCAGGGGCTGAAGCGCTCCGTCGCCTCCGACGCGTGCGGTGTCCCTCTCGGGATCGTCGCCGACGGTGCCAACCGGCACGACTCGCCTCTGCTCGGCCCCACCCTGGAAGCCGCGAAAGCCCAGGTCGGCGCGATGCCGATGACGGTCAACGTCAACCTCGACCGCGGTTACGACAGTGCCAAGTCCCGTGCGCTGGTGGCAGAGTTGGGATTCTCTGCCGAGATCGCGCGCAAGGGCGTGCCGGCTCCGATCCAGGCCGGCAAACGCTGGGTGGTCGAACGCACGCACTCATGGATGAACGACTACGGCAAGCTACGGCGCTGCACGGAGAGAAGCGGCAAGGTCGTGGACTTCTACCTCTACCTCGCCGCCACCCTCGTCACGCTCCGCATGCTGATCCGCCGAGCAACGAGCCGCTACCGCTGGGGAGACCGACCTACCACTCGACGCCTCACATGATCCATTTGCCGGTCGGTCTAAGGCTCCATAGCGCGCGCCCACCAGGTCCATGGCCGTGGTGACAATCAGCCGCAGCACCGCCGGGAGGTCCACATCCCTGCTCAAAGCCGCCTCCTACAGATCGTGCAGCCGGTCCTGCACCCGAGCCAGGAACACCAGCTGCTCGGCGATCTGTTCCAGCTCCCCGCCCAAGCCGGCCCCAGCCCCGAGCGGCGAGCCCTCTGCCCCGTCCCGGGTCAATTCCGACCCCCATCGGCCCTGGATCCCACACAGCCAGCAACCATGCGCGGCGGACACCTCTTCCCATGGCCCCAACGGTGCAGGCCCCCAGCGCGCACGGCGGGGGCCTGCTTCCTGACCCCAAGAACCCACTTGAGGCGAAGTGGGCCCCCTTGCACTCCACTGCCCACCCTGCCCGCACGACCTCGACCGAGGCACGTCGGTGACGTCCAGCCGGGTGACTGACACCGACCTTGACCTGGGGGGTGCCCCTATCTGTTTCGTCAACCCTGGCGGGGTTGGTTCGTAGGGCTTTGTACTGGTTTTCGGGAACGTCCCGCGAAGCGGGACGTTCCCGGTGGATCGGGTGCGGTGTGGGCAGCCCAGTGGCCGGCGTGGCGGAAGGTGGCCGTGCCGGTGACTCGATGAAGGGGGCTGGACGGGTGGGAGCTGGGATGGGCGTCAGGCGGCGAGGTCGAGGCTGCGAGGTTCGTAGAGGGTGCCGTTGCGGATCGTCGCGTGGATGACGTTCACGCGTTGCCGGGCCAGGCGGAGGATCGCCTGGGTGTGAGTCTTGCCGCGTGCGCGCTGGCGGTCGTAGTAGGTCCGCGAGGACGGGTCGCTCTTGCAGCCGATCGCGGCGAACGCGGCCTGGAACAAGGCGCGTTTGAGGAGCCTGTTGCCTCGGTGGGGAGCATGCTCGCCGCGGATGGATGTGCCCGAGGACTTCGTCGCGGGGGCGAGTCCGGCGTAGGAGGCGAGGTGTCCAGGGGTGGCGAAGCCGCTGCCGTCGCCGATCGCGACGATCACGGCAGCCGTGGTCCTGACGCCCATGCCGGGCAGGGACGTCAGGAGGTGGAAAAGAGGGAGGGCCTCCAGCAGGGCGGCGATCTCCTGCTCGGTGGCCTGTCGCTGGGCGTGGGCAGCGGCGAGCTGGGCGGCCAGGCCCGGCACGATCAGCGCGGACGCCTCGGTGCCGGGAACAACGAGGGTCTGCTCGGCGAGCGCGTCGAAGATCTCGGTGGTGAGGTGGTGGGCCTTGCGTGAGCCGTGTGCCTTGAGCAGAGCCTCGCAGCGGGCCCGGCCGAGTCTCTTCAGCTTCGCCGGGGAACCGTGCCGAGCCAGGAGGGCCTGGACGTAGGGATAGGCCAGACGTGGGCCGAGCACCCGCTCGAGGGAGGGATGGATCTGGGAGAGCAGGCCGCGCAGCCGATTGGTGGTGCGGTTGATCTCGCCGGCCAGGTCGTTGTCATAGCCGGTGAGCATGGTCAGCTCGGCCAGCACCTCGTCGTCACGGTCGATCGCGCGCAGGGTGTGCGGCATGGTCCGGGCGGTGTCCGCGATCACGAACGCGTCGCGGGCATCGGTCTTGGCCTCACCCGGGTAGAGGTCGGCGGCCCGGCGCATCGACAGCCCGGGCAGATAGGCGACCCGGCAGCCCGACGCGCGGGCGGCGGCGATCGGCAGGGCGCCGATGTTGGCGACATGGTCGACGACGACCAGGACGGTGCCGAACTTCGCGACCAGCTTCTCGAACAGCTCCCGCAGCCTCGGCTCAGTGTTGGGCAGCCGCCTGTCGTGGACGGTCTTGCCCTGCCCGGTCAGACCATGGGCGTGGTGGAACTCCTTGCCCAGGTCAAGGCCGAGGAACAGATCTATGCCGACGGTGTCGACCATGCTCGCGTGCCCCCTCGACGTGCACTCGTGCCCGATCCTGGCCGTCCCTGCGGCACCACACGCCGGCAACCACGTTACGCAGACATGCCACCCGTGAAGCGGTCCGGCATTGCACCAGACCGGGCGGTCGTCAGGCCCCTCATCAGCGGTCAAGCGGTGCCCCGAGGCCCGGCGGCAACACCCCCCAGGTCATCCCTTCGACAGGGGGCACACAGCCATACCGGACCCGGGGGCTAGGCGCCCCATTTCGGGGCCACGAGAAAGGTAACTGTGAGAGTAGAGCTGCGGCCCGGGTTGGGCTGCTGTCAGGATCGACGCCGACGTTCCGGCATGACTCACAAGGTAACTGACGGCTCATCAGAGCGTGTCGTGCCCCCGAGATGTCTGCTGGGCGTCGGTGTCGGCCTGGCCCACCCCGTTGGCTTGATCAGCAGCCTGTCCGCCATTTCGACGTGACTCATCACAGTTCTGCCACGCGGTGACTCCACCCAGGCCGACGCCGACCATGGCCGTCCCGCCCATGAAGGAGAACAACCACGTGACCATGCTCGTAGAACAGGTCGACGGCGTCATCGGCGTCGACACCCACCGTGACACCCTCGCCGCTGCGGCCGTGAGCCCCATTGGCGCCGTCCTGGCCAGCACTGATGCCCCCGCCAACGCCCGTGGCTACCCTCGGCTGCTGGACTTCGCCCGCCAGCACATCCCCGGCCGTCGTTGCTGGGCCCTGGAAGGCATTGGCAGCTATGGCGCCGGTCTGGCCGCCTTCCTCAATCAGGCCGGTGAACAGGTCGTGGAAGTCTGCCGACCCAAGCGCCCCGCTGTCCGGGGCGGGCGCAAGACCGACATGATCGATGCGATCCGCGCGGCCAAGGACGCCTTGGCCACCGAACATCTGATCCAGCCACGGCTCCGCGGCGAGCGCGAGGCCCTGCGCGTCCTGCTCGCCACCCGCCATGGAGCCGTCCTCGCCTCCACCGCCGCGATCAATCAGCTCAAGTCGCTGATCGTGTCCGCGCCGGACGAGCTCCGCGCCGAACTGCGGAAACTCAAGCGGCCGCTCCAGATCGCCCGCTGTGCTCAGCTACGGGACCGCCCGGCACAAGACGTCGAGCATCGCATGACGGCGCGGGCACTGCGTTCCACAGCCCAACGCATCCAAGCCTTGCAAGCCGAGGCCAAAGAGCTCGAGGGCGAGATGCTCGTCCTGGTCCGCAGGGTGGCTCCGGAGCTCCTGGACCTGCTCGGCGTCGGGCCGATTACGGCGACCCAGATCCTGGTCAGCTGGTCCCATCCTGGCCGGTTCCGATCCGAGGCCGCCTTCGCGTCCTTCGCTGGAGTGTCGCCGATACCGGCCTCCTCCGGGCTGACCAACAGGCACCGGCTCAACCGCAGCGGAGACCGGCAGCTCAACCGGGCCCTGCACACCATCTCGCTGATCCGCATGCGGCTCGACCCGACAACGAAGGCGTACGTAGCCCGCAGAGTCGCCGAGGGGAAGACCTCTCGCGACGCGCAACGCTGCCTCAAGCGAGCCATCTGCCGCCAGCTCTTCAAGATCCTCGAGCATTCCGACCGAGACGCCGGCATGAACTCCGAGAATCTCACCCAAGCGGCTTGACGCGATATAGCAGCCTCGGGGACCGCTCTGTGGGACCGGCAAGGTGCCTGCATGGCTGGATGGGATGTCGACCGCGCCAGCAGGACTCTGATCGAGATACTGGAACGGGATCCCCCCAAGGCAGAAATCTCGGCAGCCCACAAGGCGGCCCGAAGGATCGCCGAGGACGGGGACGCGGTCCTCATCTCCCTGCTTCCCGACCAGGCGTTGGGCGTCTGTGTGTTCCGTCCGGGACTTGACTGCCGCCGCCCAAGTGACCGGTCAAGCCTGCCACGTTACGGGCGGGCAGAGCACGGATACTGACGGAGCCATGAAGAAGCGGGCCCGTGTGATAAGTCCCACGGGCGCGGGTGGCGGCCCGTGTAGAGCGGGCGTCCGTGGCGAGTGGCACGGTGGAGGACATGGACGATGCGGTACGGCGGCGGGTGTACGGCGCCGATCATGATGCTCCCTGGCCTCGGCCCCGGCGGGTGTATCGCGAACTGGTCGGTGGCCCGCTTGACGGATTGCTACTGGACATCACCGGGTGGACGGAGGAGGAGCGCGCCACCGGGGCGCCGCTGCGCACCGAGATCGGCCGCTATGGCTCTGGCGGCCGGGCGGTGTACGGGCCGCGTCCCGGTGCCAGCCACTTTTGGGACTGGCGAGGCGACATTCCCTGAGGTCTTCCCTCCTACAATTCTGCGATGCAGCGAGCCGTGTTGTTGACCTGCGGCCCGCCTGGACCGCGGACCATCTGTGGTTGACCCTGTGGCCCGTCCTCCGTCCCAGGGGTGTGAAGGGGTTCGTCGTGCTGCTCCGGTGCTGGAAGGTCGAATGGTCGGGCGGATCATGAATGCCCGCCGCAACTGCCGGGACTACGAGCGCCGAAGCTCACCTGAACTGGGCGTTCATCATGCTGATGACCCGGCGCCTGGCTCGGGAAGGCCCGCGCACCGGCAGCTGGACGAAGGAGAACCAGTTCGCTGGCTGACTACTCTTCGGTCGATTCCGGCGGTCTATGCCTGCCGAACCGCTGGTGCCAGCGCAAGGCTCCCAGGTTCTGTCACATCACCCCGAATTCGATCTGCTCCTCGGTGAGCCCGGTCTCCTCGGCGAGCTCCTCGGGACTGACCTTCCCGCCGTGAGCCTCGATCGCGCGGCTGATCTTGCCCGCCCATAGCTCGGCGTCGATGAACGGCCGGTGTTTGTACTGCGCGACGAGCTCAGCCATGTGCTCGCGCGAGCAGCCCACGACCATGCGTTTCCCGTCGAGCCGTGGATCGACGGAGTGGACGATCGACGAGTCCGGGACCACGGCATACGACTCGGTGCTGTCCGCGACTACCGCCCCGCACAGATCGCACAGCTCGGGCAGTGCCTCGTCCTCGTCGCCGGAGTCCGGCTCTCCGCGGTCCCTCACACCACCTGTGTATCGCCCGACGCGAGCCGACACATTCCGACGCTTCGGGCCTCGACAGTTCCGGCGGATCCGCCACAACTGTCGACCCGCTAACCTGCACCGACTCGCAACCACGTTCAAAGGCACCAACTCACGACGACGCGCAGATCTGCGCGAGGTGCGGGCCGCCGCCGACTTCGCCGGCCTGACCCGAATGGGTGCGGTGCGCGGTCATCGCGGACCAGGAGGCAGGCGCGACCTGGGAAGAGATCGAACGGTCCCATGGACCGACCCTCGACGCCGCGGGGGACCGGTGGGGGCACGTACGCCTCATCTGGCCACCTGCGCTGCCCGCCCGGTGAAAGACGGGGTAGCCAACGGTTGGGCCGTTTTCTGCGTTGGCGCGGTGGTGTAGCGGCGCTGGTGGTAGGCGCGCGTGCGGGTAGCGGCCGAAAGTGAGATGCCGGCTTCGGTGGGGGTGGTGGCGGCGAGGTGCAGGTACAGGGTGCGGATGCGCTGATCAAGACGGATGCGCAGGCGGGGACAGTGGTGGTCGCGGATGGCCGCGATGGTCTGGGTGCTGATGCCCAGGCGGGTGGCGAGGTGGGTAGCGGGCCGGCCGGCTGCGGCCAGCGTGGTGAGGATGACGGCGGCGTGGGTGGCGTCGGTCATGCCTTGGCCATTATTGCTGGGGTGCTGGGTGTGGCGTGGCGGGATGGGGATGCCGAGGACTGCGTCGGCGGTGGTGCGGGAGATCCGGCTGGGCTGGTTGGCCGGTGGGCGCAGCAGGCGGCGGATGAGGGTGACGGAGATCCCGGAGGCGTCGGCGATGTCCTTGGCAAACATGCCGTGGTGGCGGAGCCGGGTGGCGTGGTCGACGGTCTCGGTGGGGTCGACGCGGGCTGGTAGACCGGCTGCCTGGTCGCGTTGTCGTTGGCGTCGGGCCCGGCGTTGGGCTTGCCTGCAGGCGGCTTGGTCACAGCCGTAGTCGGCGCAGGAGGCCTGACCGTGCCGGACTCGGGTGTGGGCGGGTCGCCGGGGTGCCGGGACAGCCACAGACAACACTCAGCCTGCGTAGGCGATCGCCAGGACCCGCATCGAGGCCGCACGGGCCTACGTCAAGGAGCACGGTACCGTACCGCCCGAATACGAGACCGCCCTGGCCCGGACAGGCAGGCCCTTACAGCCGGAGGCGGATCCGAGGGCCGGTCAGGGGAGCGAAGTGAGTCTGACCTTGGGAGGCGGGGTCGTCGGTGGAGTGCGCGGTAGGTTGACGGCACCAGTGGGCAAGCCAAACTGGCGCCCCGGTAGCCAGGTTTGGAGACATGGGAGTTGAGAGTGTTTTCCCACACGGATGAGCGTGACGATTTTGATGCTGTGATAATTAGGACTGACTATCGAGATGATCAGGTGTGGGAGGCCGTGAAGGCGGCCCTGAAGGTGAGGCCCTTCGATGACGTTGATTATACGTCTGGCATTTGGATCGTAGACGACCCTACGTGGGCTGGCGTGAGTGTGGATGAAGCCCTAGCCGCAGTTAACTCCAGCGAAGCCCTTAAGGGCTTAGAGGTTTTCTTCCTGGCCGATGAAGTGACGATGCAGGCTGCTCATCACGCATTGATAGCAGTGACCACTACAACCCTAGACGAACCCTCCAGCGACGAGCCAATGAATTGTGATCGAGTGTTCAGGACGGTACCCGAGGGGGTCCGCTCCATTCACGCAAACTTGGAGCTCGCGAATATGGGTTTCGAGGAATTTTCCGCAGTAGCTCACCACGATCCCGAGGACATCTACCGCCCCTGACCCAGTAGCCAGCACGGCCCGCTCAACCGGCCCCTACGGTCGGGCCGTGCACTGCCGGGCGTACGCCGGCCTATGGCGCCCGTCCCCTCCCCTTCTTGCGAGCCAACTTGCCTGGCGCGGGCGGTGCTCCGGTCGGAGTCGGGAGTCGCAGGGGAGTAGGGCGATCTTGTCCAGCAGGGTCGTTTCCTTCGGGCCCACTTCGGTGTCGGTGAGCAGGAGGCGGCTGGCGTGACGTGGGGTGGTGACGGGGCGGTGGCCTTCGGCGCGGCCCTGGTTGAGGTAGCGGACCGGCAGGTTGGCGCTGCTGGTGTAGCCCAACTCCCTGGTTTCTTGGAGGAGGTGGGTGACCGGGACGGCCGGTTCCTGGGCACGGCGTCGGTGTAGGTGCTCGCGGTAGGGGTCGATGAGGGTGGGGTGGTAGGCGGGGCGATGCGCAGGGTCTGGGGTTCGGGCATGCGGGCGTAGCGTTTGACGGTGTTCAGGGCCAGGTTGAGGCGGCGGGAGCAGTCGAGCAGGCCGACGCCCCTGGCCGAGGAGATCGTGGATCTTGTTGCAGCGTTCGAGTGGGGTCTGCTCGCGTACTCCGCCGGGGCGGGGCGGGGCGGAACGGGTTGATGGTGGCCCGGCATCCGGCGTGGGCGCGGACCTCGAGCTGGACTTTGTCGCAGAGATTTCGCCGGAGGGTACTGGTGGGCCGTCGGCGAGGTGCCTGCTGAGCAGGTCCTTTTCCCACGGCCCCCAGCCCGAACGACGCATGCGACTTTCACCGCACGTCGCTCTCCAGTGACTACTCCGTGAGTGCTGGGACGGGCTTCTTGCCGTGGATGCCCGCGTGACAACTTGCGCAGACCACGAGGGTTTTGCGGTGTCGCGCGGCCATGAGATCTGCCCACGGCGGCCGGGCTCCCGGTTTTCCGAGGTCCGCGAGCTTGGCGACGTGGTGAACTTCCACCTCGTCGACGTGTCCGCATGACTCACACCGTCCGGTGAGGAGCCGGGTGACCAGCTCCTTGCGTTTGGTGTTGACGGGAGCCAACCGACGGTCGGTGATGACCGTCTTCTTGTTTCGTCGCAGCGGAATGCCGCCGAACCGTCCGACCAGTGGTTTCCTGCCGGTGCGTTCGACGCGGGCCTCGAAGCACTTGCGTGGCCCGTGTGGTGTCTCGATGGTGGTCGCGTACTTGCGGGCCATCTTCGACACCGACGAGCGGTGCTTGTTGGCGAGCGTCATCAGCATCGAGGTCTCCATGACCCATTGCAGCCGGGCGAGTCGGAAGACGTCGCTGGCCATCAGGTAGTACTGGACGATGCCGCGATACTCCGACCCGTAGGTGCTGAGGATGACGTGGTCGTCCTGGTTCAGCAGTTCGGGCCGTCGCGCGGGTTTGCCGCGCTTCATGTACTGGGCCTGCTTGGCAGATACCACCGAACGAGGGACCTGCAGTCTGATGACCCCATTGACGGAGCGGCGACCGCCGGTGATCTTGCGATCGTTGTGATGCACGGTGATGTTGTAGCCGAGGAACCTTGCCGCCTCGGTGCGGGCGTGTGTGATGAGCGTCTTTTCTGGCGACAGTTCCAGTTTGAGTTCGTCACGCAGGAATTGCGCCAGGCTCTTCTTGATTTCCTCGGCTTCTGCCTTCGGTCCGGCGAACCCGAGCAGGGTGTCGTCGGCATAGCGCACATACCTCAGCCGCCTGTAACCAGCATCTTGAGTGTCCATGCTGGGCATGCTGCGAAGTTGCTTGCGCAGTTCCCGCACCTCGGTGCGGTCACCGCGCTTGCGGGCGCGACCTATCGCCGCCCACACCCGATAAAAGGCGCGGCTCGGCTTCCTGACCCCTCCGCGGGTGTATTCCGGGATGAGAACCTTCTCGATAAACTCGTCCATCTTGTGCAGGTAGATGTTGGACAAGATCGGTGAAACAACCCCGCCTTGCGGGCTCCCGCTGTGCGTGGCGTTCCAGATCCAGTCCTCCATGTATCCGGCCTTGAGCATGTTGCGCACCAGCCGCAGGAACCGGTTGTCGCGGATTTTCTCGCCCAGGATCCGGAGCATGACCGCATGGTCAAGCTTGTCGAAGCACTGGGCGATGTCACCCTCGATAAACCAGGCGGTCCCCGTCCAGGTGTTGACGACATCACGTAGTGCGGTGTGACAGCCCCGGCGGGGACGGAAACCGTGGGAGGAGTTGGAGAACGTCGGCTCGTAATACGCCTCGAGTAGCAGGCGGATCACCTCGCCGACGAGCTTGTCGCTCCAGGGCGGCAGGCCGAGCGGGCGCAGCTTTGCGCTGTCCCGCCCTTTCGGGATGTAGACCCTGCGGGCTGGGCTCCACCGGTACCGCTCATGGCGCAGCGCGTCGATGACGTGCTCGATCTTGCCCAGCGACATGCCGTCCACGGTCTCCCCGGTGGCCCCGGGCGTCATCGCTCCCTTGTTGGAATACAGACGCCCGTAAGCCAGCAGATACAACTGCGGATTGAACAACTGCCGATACAGTTCATCGCACGGCAGGCCGCGCCTGCCGCGCTCACGGAGGACACCCAGCACCGTTTCGGCGCTCTGCATTACGCATACCTCCCGACTCTGTGGTGTCCGATCACCTGGCCCCCTTCGCCCGATGTGGACGGCTTTCCCGTCCTCCTCGGCCGGTCGTTACTCCGGCAACTACTACGGGGCCTCCGTCGCCATAGGAATATCTCTTCCCTTAGGCGATCCCATGTTCGTCCTTGTCGTACGTCCTAGCGTGATTTAGGTGCCCCACTCATCCCCTTGAATACCCTCGCTGGGCATCGCTCTGCGCTCCGGAGGTTGCGACGGCCATGGCACAAAGCCGTCGTAGGGCGCAGCGCCGGTGTCAGGCATCTTTCCGGCGGACTCGACCTTCAGTCTTCTGGGGATGGGGATTCAGGCAATCCAGCTTTCACCGTGTCACGCGGGTCTCCCGACGCCCCGTCTCTAATACCTGAGCCCGGCCGTCGATTTTCTGGCATGCTGCGGTCCCCTCACCGTTTCCGGATTAGGTAAGCCATCAGACCCAAGAATCTCCCTCCAAATTCTTCCCGATTAAGTCGGGGATACGACAAGGCGCCTCATGGCGCACTGCCATCGGTCGCTGACCTGCACCGCGTCGGGCAGGGCACGGCGGACGGCCTCGGCGTAGGTGGCCGAGCCGTCCCGGCACACGACATCGATCTCCTTCTTCGCGCGCAGCCAGGACTCCAAGGTGACCATCTCGCGGTCGGGCAGGACCGCGACGCGTCGGCCGGTCTCGGCATCCGTGATGATCGTGGCGTATCGGTGGCGGCGCCGCAGGGCGAAGTCGTCGACCCCGATCACCCGTGGGACGCGGACCGTCGGCGGGGGGATGCGCCGCAGCAGACGCAGGGCGGCGGCGTAGGAGACGGGCGTCGCCAGGAGCCGGGTGAGACGGGAGGCCGCCCGGCCGCATAACTCCTTGACCATCCCCGAGACCTGTCTGGTCAGACGCATGGTGCGACGCTGAAGGCGCGCGATCAGCCCGGGGACTTGCTCGCGGAAGGTCTGCCGCCGACAGCCCCGTACCGGGCAGACCAGGCGCCGCACCCGGACCCGGGCCACGACCTGCCGACCGTCCAACCGGCACATCAGCCACCGTCCGGACGTGATACCCGTGCACCTTAGCCGTCAGCACCCCGCACACCGGACAGGGCACCGGAACATCCCGGGTCCGGGCGATGACCCGGATCACCCCGCCATGATCCGCCACATCGTCGATGACCAGAGCAGAGAGCCCTGAAAACACCGTCGCTACAAGGGAGTTGGCACCTCGCATACAACGTCAACGACGCCCATCACCCGGCGTCACCACCGACTACGGAACAGAGCCGCTCGTTTTACAGACCCTGGACACGGGGCGAGATAGGACACTGTCAATCATGGCTGGTATGGCGCCCTGTATCAGCCATGTCTCCATGTTGACTCACGGCCGGAAGGGGCCCGGAGTCTGCGGCTCAGCGCAGACGGCCCGGAGCCACCAGCTTTGGGGGTCGATATCGATTTCCGAGGTTTCGGCAAACCGGACGATGACGTCGAACAATGCCCCGGACAGTTCGTTTCTCGAGAGGCCGCTGACGTCGATCAGGAATTCAGTGTCGATCGGCAAGCTAATCTGCCCGCAGGCCCAGGCCTCTAAGACGACCTGCGCGGTGTACTGCCCGGCGCGTATGACACGGGCGAGGGTGTGCTGCTGCTCCTCCGTCTTGGCAGCTGCTCGCTGGTTGTCGGGATTACACGAGCCGCGCCTGGACTGTGTCGTGGGAACTGGTTGTCGTGGAGAGACCGCAGGGTGCCGCCGGCTGAGCCTGGGGATCTGTCTCGTCGTGGCTGAGGACATTAGATCCAGTTCGGACTTGTTGGAGAAATGCACCTGTTACCTTGTCTACACTTATTCATCCTGCGATTGAAGCCACGGGCTTCTCTTGCGCAGCATGGCTGCGCAAGAGAAGCCCGTGGCCAATCTGGTCGGGTACCGGCTGTCAGTGGCCAGTGGCGACCGGCAGGTCGGGCTGGTCCTCCGGAAGGTCCCGCTGCACGGCGTCGGCGGTGTAGTCCTTCACGGCCGTCTCGTCCAGGTCCTCGGGCGCCTTGACGGCCCGCAGGACCAGGGTGAGGACGACGGTGACCACCACGTTGAGCACGAAGGCGGTCAGGCCGATGTAGCCGATCTGC
>NZ_JBIVNJ010000045.1:0-48918 GCF_044753585.1 Streptomyces sp. NPDC088354
TCTTCCTCGACGAACCCACCACCGGCCTGGACCCCCGCTCCCGCCACAACATGTGGCAGATCATCCGCGAACTCGTCACCAGCGGCGTCACCGTCCTCCTCACCACCCAGTACCTCGAGGAAGCCGACGAACTCGCCGACCGCATCGCGGTCCTCCACAACGGCACCATCGCCGCCGAAGGCACCGCCGAAGAACTCAAACGCCTCATCCCCGGCGGCCACGTCCGCCTCCGCTTCACCGACCCCGCGGCCTACCACCACGCCACCACCGCACTGCCCACCGCCACCCACGACACCGAAGCCCTCACCCTCCAACTCCCCAGCGACGGCAGCCAGCACGCCCTGCGCACCCTCCTCGACACCCTCGACACCGCCGGCATCCACGCCGACGAACTCACCGTCCACACCCCCGACCTCGACGACGTCTTCTTCGCCCTCACCGACACCACCGCAGCCATCAAGGAGACCGTCCGATGAGCACCCTCACCCTCACCCTCGCCGTCCGCGACTCCACCACCATGCTCCGCCGCAACCTCCTGCACGCCCGGCGCTACCCCTCCCTGACCCTGAACCTCTTGCTCACCCCGGTCATGCTGCTGCTGCTCTTCGTCTACATCTTCGGCAACGTCATGAGCGCCGGCATGGGTGGTGGCGCCGACCGCTCCGCGTACATCGCGTACATCGTGCCGGGCATCTTGATGATGACCATCGGTGGCACGGTCGTCGGGACCGCGGTGTCGGTCTCCAACGACATGACGGAGGGGATCATCGCCCGCTTCCGCACGATGGCGATCCACCGCGGGTCCGTGCTCGTCGGGCACGTCGTCGGCAGCGTCCTGCAGTCCGTCGCCAGCGTCGTCCTGGTCGGCGCGGTCGCCGTCGCCATCGGCTTCCGCTCCACCGACGCCACGGCCCTGGAATGGCTCGCCGCGTTCGGCCTGCTCGCCCTCTTCGCCTTGGCGCTCACCTGGATCGCGGTCGGGATGGGCATGGTCAGCCCCAACGCGGAGGCCGCCAGCAACAATGCGCTGCCGCTGATCGTCCTGCCGCTGATCTCGAGTGCGTTCGTCCCGATCGACGCGATGCCGGGCTGGTTCCAGCCGATCGCCCAGTACCAGCCGTTCACGCCGGCCATCGAGACGCTGCGGGGGTTGCTGCTGGGGACGGAGATCGGCTCCAACGGGTGGCTCGCGGTCGGCTGGTGCGCGGTGCTCACGGTGCTGGGCTATCGCTGGTCGACGGCATCCTTCCGGCGCGACCCCAAGTAGCGGGCCGCCCACCGTGGGGTTTTTCCCCGCCCGCCCGCCCGAGTGCCCCGTGAAGTCACGCACCCCGGCGCCCGTTTCCTTGGGCGCCGGGGTCGGGGCCTCCGGGGCTGGCCATTCTGGACAGCACATTTAGGTGCCTCCGGCACCCTCAACTGATCACCCCGGGTCATGCACCCAAATATGCTCCACAGTCCAGAACACCCACCCCTACGACCCCGCCCCCTCCGTAGGTTGTCGCGCCTGATCCCCGGTGGGGGGTGGAAGCGGACCGTGCCTGGAGCATCCGTTGGCGCAGCGTGGCCGGGTGGGGCAAAGGATCACCCCGCAATCGTGCTGATGCGCCAGGCCACCATCCCGGCGGAGCCGGGCACCCCGGTGGCGTCGATCTGCAGGGTCCCCGGAGCGTGCTCGATGCGACGGGTGACAGGAGCGCCGTCACACGGCAGGGTCTGACGGACCGGGGGACGCGAACCCAGCGAGAGGTCGACCTTCCCCTTCCCGGCGCAGACGACCACCACGGCAGACACAACGGAGGGGGCAGGGGAGTTGGGGGCACCTCCGGCCGAAGGTTGGGGGAGGGCGGGGTAACCTCTCGCCGCCGCCCGCTTCGACCCCCGGTACGAGGCGCCCTTCGGCGCATACGCTCCCACCGATCTCATCGGCCGGACCGTGACCCCGCGCCGCGCCTTCGATGAGAACGCGGACAGCCTGAACCTCCCGGCCGCGTGCCTGGGCGTCTCACCGGCGACCATCGCGGCACGCCCATTCGAACACGCCGTGATCGCGGCGGTCTTCACCAGTGCGGCACGCGCCGCCCCGGCCCGGATCGACCGCGTCAGGCCGGCGCGCTGATCCTGCGCCACGGCCTGGACGACCAGTCGGGAACGTCATTCCGCCACACCGCCAAGGGCCTCGTCGAACGCGCAACTGCGCGACCTCCTCACCTGACGGGCGCGTCAGTGCCAGCCGTGGGAGGAGAGGACGAGGCGGTACCCGTCCGGGTCGCGAAGGGTCACCCCCCACGTGTCCCAATACGGATTGTGCGCGGCGACCCGCACACCGCCACACGCTTCGAGGCGGCCCACGAGCTCCTCGGGGACCTCCTCGTCGAGGTGGACGACGAGGAGGTCCCCGACGGTCGGCGAGGGGTCGGGGACGCCGGGTCCCTGCACGAGTTCGAGGTGCCATGGGGCATCGGGCCAGCCGGCCATGAGGAGCGAGTGCTCACCCGGTGTGCCGTCCCCCTCGTGCCGGAACAGCACGCCGAGGCCGAGGCCGTCGACCCAGAACCGCTCGGCGGCGGCGAGGTCGCGCACCGGGCGGGCGATGCGCAGATGGGCATGGGCGTCGGCGGGCACGGGCGGCTCCCTCGCGTCGTGGGGGTACGCGCCGGGAGCCCACCCGTGCCGCCTCAGACCGCCGCGGCGGTCCTCCGCAGCGGGAGCCGCCGGACGGCGGAACCCAGGCGGGGGCGCGCCACCACGAGCAGCGCGGCGCCGCCCGCCCACAGGGCGAGTGTGGCGAGCGGGGTGAGGGCGTGGGCCCCGTCGAAGTACGTGATCTCGGTGACCGCCCGTACCGCCGCGCCCGGGGGCAGGGCCGTCGAGAGGGCGCGTCCCACGCCGGGCAGCAGGTCCGTGCCGATCGTCGCCCCGCTGGTGGAGTTGCCGATGGTGAGCAGCAGGAGCGTCGCGACCGGCACGCCCAGCGGCCCGAGGTAGGTGCCCAGCAGTTTCGTCGTGAACGCCGCGGCCGCCGACAGCAGGGCCAGGGTGAACGCGAGCGGCAGGAAGGGCGCGGGTACGGCGCCCAGGACGGGACCGGCGATGACGGCGGCGAGCAGGCCCGAGACCGCGGAGAAGCCCGCGATGAGGGTCAGCCTGTGCCGCAGGTGGAGGAACTGGCCGAGCCCCAGCGCGTTCTGGGCGAGGACGAAGCCCGCGAGCGACACGCCGAAGGACACGTAGAAGCCGGCGAGGCCGCGGGCGTCGTACCGGTCGAGCGGCACGACGTCGCGCACGGCGACGTGCTTCCCTGCCCCGTGGCCGTAGGCCGAGACCAGGTTCTTCACCGCGTTGGTGGTGGACAGGCCGTTGGCCCCGGCGACGTCGAGCCGCAGCTTCTCGCCGTGGTCGGTGGCGCTGAGCGCCGCGACCACGTCGTGCCGCTCCAGCGCGAGGCGGGCGTCGGCGGTCGATGCCGCCGGGCGGACGTCGACCGTGTCGCCGAGCGCCTGCTGCAACTCGCCGGACAGCAGGTGGCCGGAGACGGAGATCGGCAGCCGGTGCGGCTGGGGGTCCCGCTGCACCCCGATGTAGCAGCTGATGAAGGCCGAGACGATGACGAGGCCGATCAGGGCGGGCTGCAGCCAGGCCCGGACCGGCACAGGGCTCCTGCGGTGCGCGGCCTCGTGGGGGTTGGGGTGCACGAATGGGTCTCCAGGTTCCGGCGGTGAGGTCGAGGGGCCGGCGACGCTGCCGGTACTGGACGTGGCGGCCTAATGTGACCGGTCGTCTTGGACAGGATAAGCACTCCGCCGTCCGGGGACATTCCCGGATCCCGGCGCTGAGACGACCGGTCATACTGTGAGCGTGACGACAAAAGAGCGGATCGCCGAGGCCGGCCTCAGGCTGTTCCACGAGCGCGGCTACAACGGCACGAGCGTGCAGGACATCGTGGTCGCGGCCGGAGTGCCCAAGGGGTCCTTCTACAACCACTTCAGCAGCAAGGAGACGCTCGGCCTCGATGCCGTCGACCGCTTCTCCGGCTCTCTGGCCCTGGAGACCCTGGCCGGCCCGACCGGCTCGCCGGTGGCCCGGATCGAGGAGAACCTGCGGCACCGCGTGGCGCTCGCGGGGCGCAACGACTTCGCGCGCGGCTGCCTGCTCGCCAATCTGGCCGCCGAGGTCCCGGCGCACAGCCAGGCCCTCGGCGATGCGGTGCACGGGCACCTCCAGCGCTGGCAGGCAGCGCTCGCGGAGACGCTGAGGGAGGCGCAGGACGCGGGGGAGGTCGCCCGGACGGTGCCGGCCGAGGCGCTGGCCGACTACCTGGTGAGCGGTTTCGAGGGGGCGATGTCCCGGGCCAGGCTCGTCCGCGACCGGCAGCCGCTCGACGCGTTCATCGACGTGACGTTCGCCACCGTGCTCGCCCGTCCCGCGGGCTGAGCCCGGCGCACGGTCAGCGGCCTCGGGTCTCGCGCCTGCGGGTCAGGGCGTACAGCGCCGTCCCGGTGGCCACGGAGATGCTCGCCGCCGCGGCCATCATCGCGACGGGCCGGGAGTTCGCGGCGGGGGCGAGGCGGGGGCCGGCCGCGCGGGCGGCCTCGAGGACCAGGTCGGTGACGGCCCGCGGCGCCGTGACATGGACGGCGTGCGGTGCGTCCACCTCGACGACGTGGGCGCCGGCCCGGAGGGCCATGAAGCGCTCGTTGGCGGCGCCGATGGCCTGGTCGGCGGTGGCGACCAGGTACCAGGAGGGGATGGTCCGCCAGGCCGCGGACCGGGCCGGCTCGGTCACGATCCCGGTGGCGGCGGGGCGTTGCGCGGCCGCGAGCGAAGCGGCGGTGGCGGCGGGGACACGGTCGCTCAGCATGATCTCGTTGTACCGCTCGGGCCTGATCCACAGTTCGAGCCCACCGTCCCCGCCGTCCTCGTCCGGCACCGGGAGCGTGCGGAGCGCGGCGGGCAGCAGGGCCGACGCGTCGGCCAGGTGGCTGCCGGGGTACTTGGCGATCAGCCGGCGGGCGTTCTCCCCGGCATCCGGCGCGAAGGCCGCTATGTAGACCAGGGACTTCACGTTGCGGTTGCCCGCCGCCGCGTTGGTGATCACCGCGCCGCCGTAGGAGTGGCCGACCAGCACGATGGGGCCCTTGACCGTCTTGAGGACCGCCGTCAGGTACGCGGAGTCCGCGCCGAGCCCGCGCAGCGGGTTCGAGGGCGCCAGGACCGTGTAGCCGTTCTTCTGCAGTCCGCGGATGACCGGGAGCCAGCCCGACGCGTCCGACCACGCCCCGTGCACCAGCACGATCGTCGGCCTGGTACCGCGCCCGGTGCCGCTGCCGCCCGCGGGTGACGCCGCCACCGGGCAGGAGATCGCCAGGGCGGCCGCCGGCACGAGCACGGCCAGCCAACGGGCGTGGCGGGATATCGCGAGCGGATTCGCAGCCATCGTCACTCTCTTCGCCTCGGGACAGGCAGGACGTTGGTGACGAGTCTGCGCGGACGGCGGTCACGGGGCGCGACCGGTGCCGCCGTCGGAGTGACCGGCGCAGGAGTCCGCAGCGCCCGGGCGCGCCCCCCCGCACGGCCTCCGCCACGTGGTGCCGCCGGTGCCGAACGGCCCCGGCCGCTGCCCGCCGTCGTCCTCGCTAAATCGATGGAACGGGCGTCCGCACGGCTCCTACAGTGGCCGGGCACCAAAGGATCACGGGGGAGCACCGCCATCATGCGTACGCACTATCCGCGCACCCCGCATCTGCCCTGGTCGCCGGGGGCCGCGTCGGACGATGTGCGGGCCCGGGACCTGGACGGGCTGCGCGGTCGCGAGGTCGTCGTCACCGAGAAGCTCGACGGGGAGAACACCACCCTCTACACCGACGGCCTGCACGCGCGGTCGCCGGACTCGGTGCACCACCCGTCACGGGCCTGGGTGAAGGCACTCCAGGGCCGGATCGGGCCCGGCATCCCCGCCGGCCGGCGGGTGTGCGGGGAGAACCTCTTCGCCCGGCACTCGCTCGCCTACGAGGCCCTGGACAGCTGGTTCTACGGCTTCTCCGTCTGGGACGGCGACGACTGCCTGGACTGGGACTCCACCACCCGCTTCCTGCACCGCCTCGGCGTCCCCGTGCCACCCGTGCTGTGGCGCGGCACGTTCGACGAACGGGCGCTGCGGGCGCTGCGCGTGGACACCACCCGCCAGGAGGGCTGGGTCGTCCGCACCACCGAGGGCTTCCGGCGCGAGGAGTTCGGTCGGCGCGTGGCGAAGTGGGTACGGCCCGACCACGTGCGGACCGACACGCACTGGATGCACGCCGCCGTCGTGGAGAACGGGCTCGGCCCGGCCGCCGCGCTGTGGGCGGTCCGTTCCGGCGCGGCGCCCGGCCCGGCGGCCCTGGAGGCGGCGCTCGGCCTGCCTGCGCAGGGCGCGCACGCCGCCACCGCCGCGGTGGACGCGGCCGCCCGGCTCGACGGTCTCGGGCGGACCGGGGACGCCCGGCTGGCGGGCGTGCTCGCCGCCCTGCTGCACGGTGCGCGCCGCGCCTCGCTGGCGCCGCGGCTCGCCGGACCCCTCGGCATGGCGACCGCCCGTCGCGTCGCCGACCTGGTCGGACTGCACTCCGCACTCCACCTGCCGTACCCGGACCAGGACCGCCGCGCCGGGCTCGCCCGTCTCTCCGTCGCCGCCGACCTGGGCGCCCTGCACGCCGTCGCGGCCGCGGTCGCGACCGACGGCACCGCCCGCGAGCAGGCCGAGTGGTCGGCGCTCCACGCCGACGAGGCGGGACTGCTCGCCGATGAGCCGTTCGCGCCCCTGCGCGGCGGACTGAGGGACGCCCTCGCCGGACTCGGCCGCGACGCCGCCGACCGCTGCTGGACCGAGGCCCGGCAGGCGTACGCCGACGGGCGCCTCGGCACCGCGGAGGAGGCCGTCGCGGCGACCTGGCGGCACCGCTCGGGCGACTTCCCCCGGCTGATCCACCTCGTGGGGCCGGCGGGCAGCGGCAAGAGCACCTTCGCCGCCGGCCTGGACGGGGCCGGCACCCGCGTGTCCCTGGACGAGCTGCGGGGTGCCCGCGGGTCCCGGGCCGATCAGCGGGCCAACCAGGACGTGCTGCGCGACGGACTGCGACGGCTGGACAGCGCCCTGACCGGCCGTGCGACGGTGGTGTGGGACGCCACGTCCCTCAACCGGCACCAGCGGTCCCTGGTGCACGCCGTGGCACGCCGCCGCGACGCCCTCGTCACGCACGTGGTGGCGCTGGTGGGAGAGGACGAGTTGGCGCGCCGCAACGCGGTCCGCGACCACCCGGTGCCCGACGCCGTGCTCACCGCGCAGACCCGCCGCTTCGACCCGCCGTACCCGGGCCACGCGCACCGCACGTGGTACCTCGGGCCGGGCGGCACCGTCGAGGACACCGACGGCACGCTCGGCGTCGTGGCGCCCGGACAGGAGGCGTGAGATGCGCACCAGCGAGGAGATCTACCACCGGGTCCGCTGGGACGCCCGCTTCGATCCGGCCCGCTTCGTGTTCGGCGTCCTCCAGCGCGGCGCGGCGCCCCAGCGCGTCCCGTTGCCGGCCTTCGTGCCCGGCGGGGAGATCCCCTGGCACCGCGTGCTGTTCGTCGAGGCCGACGGTGAGCTCGTCTGGGACCGCGCCACCGGCGTCGACCGCATCGACGCCACCGACGCGGGCCGCGTCCGTGAACCGCGGCTGCTGCGCGCCCCGTTCTTCACCGCCCGGACCCCGCACGCCTGGGACCCGGCCACCGGTTGGCGTCCCGGCGGCACCGCGGCCGGTGGGGCGGCCGGAGGGGCGGAGGTGCGCGTCCTGACCTGGAACACCCTGTGGGACCGCTACGACGGCCACCTCGTCGACACCGCCCGCCGCCGGCCCCTGCTGCTGCGCGTGCTGGAGCGGTCCGGCGCCGACGTCATCGCGCTGCAGGAGGTCGAACCCCGCCTTCTCGCGATGATCACCGCCGAGCCCTGGGTGCGCGAGCACTACGTCCTGGGCGCCGCGCCGGACGGCCCTGAGGCGCACGACGTGGCGGAGCACGGGCTGCTGCTGATGAGCCGGCTGCCAGTGCGCGAGTCCGCGGTGCACGCCCTCGGTCCGCACAAGGCCGTCGCCGCGATCACCGTGGAGACCGCGCGGGGCCCGCTCGTCGTCGCAGCGACCCATCTGACCAGCGACCACTCCGAGGACGGCGCGGCCCGGCGCGACGGCGAACTGGCCCGGCTGGCCGAGGGACTGGCCGGCGTCGACACCCCCGGCCTGGTGGTGCTCGGCGACTTCAACGACGGCGGCGACACACCGGCCCGCGCCCTCGGGCTCCGCGACGCCTGGACCGACGTCCACGGCGCCGCCGACGCCACCCCCACCTTCGACCCCGCGGCGAACCCACTGGCCGCCGTGGCCTCCCTCACCGGCCGCGCCTCCCGCCTGGACCGCGTACTGCTGCGCGACGCCGGGGGGTTCCGTGCGACCGCCGCGAGGCTGCGGGGCGACACCCCCGCTCCCGATGGGCTGTTCGCCTCCGACCACTACGCCGTGGAGGCCGTGCTCACCCCGGCGGACGCCCCGGGCACCGAAACCCTGGACGAGGCGCCCACCGCGCGCACCGCCGTGGCGTGGCTCCCGCCCGAGGAACTGCGCCCCGCCCTCCAGGACGTCCGCCGGGAGCACGACCCGCAGATCCACCGCTGGCCCCCGCACGTCAATCTGCTCTTCGGCTTCGTCCCCGAGCACGCCTTCGAGCGCGCCGCGCCCCTGCTCGCCGCGGCCGCCGCGGCCACGCCGGGATTCACGGCGCGGCTGGACGGCATCCACACCTTCGGCCACCGCGAGGACGCCACCGTCTGGCTCGACCCGGCCGGGGCCGGCGCGGCACCCTGGGCCGCGCTCCACCACAACCTCGCCGAGCGGTTCCCGCGCTGCCGGGGCCGGGCCGAGGGGTACACCCCGCACCTCACCCTGGGCCGCACCCCCGATCCACTGCCCGTCGCCTCCGCGACGGCCGCCCGCCTCGCTCCGATGGCGGTCCGCGTCGGGACGCTCGTCCTGCTGTCGCGGCGCGGGGACGAACCGATGCGGCCGCGCGCCGAAGTCGCCCTCGGAACGGGAACGTTGCGCTGGCTGGACGACGAGCCGGCGCCGGACGGCAGCCGCGCGCCGGCCGCCGGGGACGCCGAGGCGGACCGCGTCCTGCGGCAGTTGACGCAGGCGCTGCGGCCCGGAGCGGTGCACCTGGCCGGGTCACGCCGCATGGGGTGCCATCTGCCCGGCGCCGACCTCGACCTGGTGGCCGCGCTGCCCGGCTCGGCCGACACGGCCGCCATGGACGAGGTGGCGGCCCGCGTCGCCGCCGCGGTGCCCGGCGCCGTACGGCTGCGCCAGGTCACCGGGGCCCGTGTGCCGGGACTGCGTTTCACCGTGGGCACGCTGGACGTCGACCTGGTGGTCGTGTCCACCGGCCCGCTGGCTCCCGCCGAGGCGGTGGACCGCCGTCTGGAACTGGGCGAGGCCGCCGCCGTCGCGCTGAGCGCCGTCAGCGACGCGGACGCGGTGCTCGCCCTGGCCGGCGGCGCGCACGACCGGTTCGCCGCGCTGGCCCGCCACGTGAAGGCCTGGGCCCGGGCGCGCGGGCTCGACGCGGCACCCTTCGGGGGACTGCCCGGCCTCGCGTGGGCGGTGCTGGCGGCCCGCACGGTGGGGGAGCACCCGGACACGCCCGGATCCGGGCTGGCACGCGAGTTCTTCGCGACGTGGGCCGCCTGGGACTGGCGTACCCCCGTCGGCGCTCCCGGGCCGACCGCCCTGGCGGTGTCCGTCGCCACGCCGAGCGCACCCGTCCGCCCGTGCACCGAGCAGGCCGGGCCGGGCTTTCGCGACCTGCTGACCCAGGAGCTCTACCGTGCCTGGGAGTTGGCCGACGAGGGCGCCGACACGGTGGCGCTGCTCGCGCCCCCGCCCCTGCACCGGCGGCACGCCGCCTGGGCCGTGGCCACGGTGCGCCCCGCCCCGGGCGAGGACCTCGTCCGGTCCGTGGGCCGCTTCCGGGGTCGCGTGCGCGGCCTGCTGACCGCACTGGAGGCCGCGGGCGTCGTGGACGCCCACGCGTGGCCGCGCCCCTTCACCGCGGACCCCCGGCAGGCACGATGGGCCATCGGCCTCGGCCGCACCCCGCCGGCGCCCGACGCCCTCGCCCGCACCGCCGAGCGCTGGCTCCGTACCGTCCCCGGCGTGACGCTCACCCACCTCGACGGCGGAGCGGTGCCCACCCTGCGCTGACGGCGGGCCCGTGGCGGGCCGGGGGCGTGCGTGGTGTCCCTCGGTCGGATGCGGCGGTGCCGGAGCGCGTTCGGTGGTCGTGGCGCGGGATGCGGCGGCTGGGTGCTCGGTTGCGCCGAGCGTCGGTGTCCAGGCGTGCACTTCGCTCATGTCGACGGCGGACGGTGCCGACCTTGCGCTGACGGCGGGCCCGTGGCGGGCCGGGGAGGTGTCGCGCAGGGCGCTGATCACCCGGTGCTCGCGGCCCATGTCGTGCGCGGTCGCCAGGACGTGTCCCAGCGGCGGCCGCCGGACCGCCCAGCGCGCGGTGCCGTCGGCCACGGTGTACGTCGGGCCGGACCGCCCGCTCTCGATCAGCTCGCCGTCCAGCGCGCCGGTCCTGGGAGGCCGCTCTGCGCTGTGCACGCGTTCCGCTGGCGCGGTCGCGGACGGAGGGGGCCACCGGGCGTGACACGACGCGCCTACACGGCGGTTGCGGCCCACCGCCGACGGGGCCGTGGTGCCCGGCCGTACCGTGCGGCGGACCGTCGTCATCGACGCCGCCGCCGGCGCGCGGTGCCCGGCACCTCCTGCGCCGTGCCGGTCAGCACGTTGTCATCCCCGCCACCGGCACGCGCCCGCGGGCGGCCACGGGACGAGGGGCGGCCGGTTCGCCGGCCGCCCCTCGTCATGGTGTGCGGGCTACTTGCCGGCGCCGCCCTCGCCCGAGCCGTGCAGGGCGTCGCGGAGCGCCGCGGTCGCCTCCGCGACGGCCGCCTTGTTGGACTCGGTGTCCTTCAGGGCGTTGAGCATCATGAAGTCGTGGGTGATCTTCTCGTAGTGCGAGAGGGTCACCGGGACCCCGGCGCCGCGCAGCTTCTGCGCGTACGCGGTGGCCTCGGAGAAGAGCACGTCCGAGTCCGTGATCATCAACGCCGGCGGCAGGCCGCGCAGTTGCTCGGTGGTGGCGCGCAGCGGCGACGCGAGCGGGTTGGACCGGTCCTTCACGTCGGGGGCGTACGCGTCCCAGAACCACTGCATGGCGGGACGGGTGAGCCAGCAGTTCTCCGCGAAGCGGTGGTACGACGGCGTGTCGAAGTCCGCGTTGGTCACCGGGTAGAGCATGACCTGCTGACGGAAGTGCGGGCCGCCGCGCTGCTTGGCCATCATCGTGACGGCCGCGGTCATGTCGCCGCCCACCGAGTCGCCGGCGACGGCGAGGCGGGAGGAGTCCACGCCGATCTCGGCGCCGTTCGCCGCGACCCACTTGGCGACGGTGTACGCCTGCTCGATGGGCACCGGGAACTTGGCCTCGGGCGACGGGGTGTAGTCGACGAACACCACCGCGGCCTTCGCCCCGTCGGCGAGTTCACGGACCAGCCGCTCATGGGTCTTGAAGTTGCCGAGCACCCAGCCGCCGCCGTGGATGTAGACGACGGCGGGCAGCGCGCCCTTCGCTCCCTCGGGCCGCACGACGTGGATCGAGACCGGCCCGGTCGGACCGCCGGGCACGTCCCTGCGCTCGACTGTCGCGGGCAGCATGTCCACGGGCCCGGCCTGCAGCTTGTTCAGCACCTCGCGGGCGTCGCTGTACGACATCTTGTACAGCGGCGGGCCGCCCGCCGCCGCGAGCCCGTCGAGGAAGTCCTGGTCGATCGTCTCGAGCTTCACCGGCGGATCGCCGCAGGGCACGTACTTCGCCGGCGCCCCGTCGGTCACCGCCACCCTCGTGGCCGCCGCGTCGTGCGCACCGGCGGAGTGGCCGGTCCGCCCGGCGCAGCCGCCGCTGAGCGCAGTGGCGGCCGCGAGCGCGGCGGCCAGGGCCCAGCGGCTCCGACGCGCCGTGGACGGGTGTCGAGGACAGGTCATGTCGGTCTCCCGGTTGTGGTCGCGTCCCCCAGGACAGCCTGCGGAGGCCCGCGATGGCGGACAACCGGGGGTAGGCCGCCGGAGTGGTGGGCCCGCCGGAGGACCGGGACCGGCCGTCAGTGCGCGGCGCCGGCGTCCGCGCTCTCCTCCGGCGGCGGCAGACGGAGCCCGGCCAGGTCCGGGGGTACGGGGGAGTCCGGCCGGATGAGGGGGGCCGCCATGCCGTCGGCGACCGCGGCGGGCGCGTCGCTGAGCCGGAAGCGGTCGCGGACCCGGCGGTAGAAGTCGGTGGGGCCGAGCCGGATCAGGCGCAGCCGGTGCCGGCCGCGGTAGACGGCGACCCAGTCACCGGGGTCGATCACGCCGCGCAACTGACCGTCGATGCTGACCGCTACACGCCCCGAGTGGGCGAGCACCCGGACCGCGACGGGCTCGTCCGGTGCCGCCACCAGGGTGCGGTCGAAGGCCATGTGGGGTGCCACCGGCGTGAAGACCACGGCGTCCATGTGCGGGGACACGACGGGACCGCCGGCGGCGAAGCTGTACGCGGTGGAGCCGGTGGGTGTCGCCGCGATGATCGCGTCGGCGGAGTACGAGGCGAACAGCCGCCCGGCCAGGTACACGGCCAGGCTCGCCTGCCGGTCGCGGGCGAGCTTCTCGAAGACGATGTCGTTGACCGCGTTGACGTTCATGGGCACGCCCCACCCGACGTCCGCCGGGTCGCCCGGCCGCACGCTCGGCGCGGGCAGCGTCGGCCCGCGGCCGTACCGCAGCAGGGACTCGATGCCCTCGGGGACCTCCAGCGGGCGTGACGCGCGGAGCGTGAGCGTCATCCGGTCCTCGACGGTGGCCCGGTCGTCGGCGACCGCGTCCAGCGCCTTCGTGACGTCCTGCACGCAGACCTCGGTGAGGAAGCCGACCCGGCCCAGGTCCACGCCGAGCACCGGCGCCCCGCAGGCCGCCGCGACCCGGGCGCCGCGCAGGAAGGTGCCGTCGCCGCCGAGCGTGACGATGAGGTCCGGATAGCCCGCGGACTGCGCCTCCTCCCGGCCGCTGCGGCGCGGCCGGTCCTGCCGCCAGATGTCGATCTCGACGGCGGGGATGTCGCGCTCGGCGCACCAGCGGTGCACCGTGGCGGCCGCCTCGACGGCCTCCGGACGCCCTTCGTGGACGATCATGCCGACCCGGCTCACCGGCATCCCGCACTCCTTCGGCTGGCTCGGCTTCTCCTGCGGCTCCCCGTCGTGCGCACCGTCGCCCGCGGCCGCCGCCGCGGGACCCACGACGGCGGTGCCCACCGGGCGCGTGCACCCATATCAGCACGGCGACTCCCGGTCCGCTCGGCGGCGCGAACAGCGGGCGGGGCAGCGCGGCTGCCTAGACGGTGACGGTCCGCCAGGAGACCGGTACCCCGTCCCCGTCCGTCCAGCCCAGTACCAGGCGCCGGTGCTCGGTGTGCGTCAGCATCTGCGTGCGCGTCCCCGCCGAGCCGCACTGCGCACCGATCTGCTGCCCGGGCGCCAGCGCCGTCTCCCGGGTGCGGGTGGGGGCGTCGTCGGCCTGGAGGAACACGCAGCCCGGCTCGTCCGTCGTCTTCGTCACGAGGGCGTCCACGTCCCAGCCGCCGCCCTGCGGGTGGACGGTGATGTCGGCGAACCCGACCCGGTCCGGCTCGGTCAGTTCCAGGCGGGCGGTGCCCCCGCCGCCCGACCGCGACTGCCATCCGTCGGCGGCCCCGGCGGCCGGCGCCAGTGCGAGCAGCGCCACCGACACGACCGACACGACAGTCCCAGCGACCCGACTTCTGCGCACAGCGGCCCTCCACGGTGTCCGTCCGGCCGCCGGGCGGCGGCCCCCCTCATCCAAACCCGGGCAGCGCCCGGGCCCGGGGGCGCGGCGCGCGGACCAGCCGGTGTGATCACCCGTCCGGCATAGGGTGTGATCATGAGCGGCGAGACGGATCTGCGGAAACTGCTGAGCGGCATGCGCCCGGAGGCCGGCCGGGGACGCCATGTCTTCACCACCCTCCCCGTCGGTGCCGGCGTGCCGGACGGCGTGACGCCGGTCGTCACCGTCGTCGAGGAGGAGGGCACGACCCTCGTACTGCCCCAGGAGCAGGCGGACGCGGCCGGGCTCGGCTACGACTACGTGGCGGGCCGGATCACCCTGCGCGTGCACTCGGCGCTCGCCGCGGTCGGGCTCACGGCGGCCGTCGCCATGGAACTCGCCGACGCAGGCCTGAGCTGCAACGTCGTCGCGGGCTTCCACCACGACCATCTCTTCGTGCCGTACGACCGCCTGGACGAGGCGGTCGCGCTGCTGGCGGACCTGGCGCGGCGCTCCGGCTGACGTGTCCCGGCTGATCACTCCTCCGCGTCCGGCGGCAGCAGTGTGCCGAGCGGTCCGAGGTCCAGGTTGAGGTCGCCCATCGTCAGGCCGTACTGCGCGCACAGCCCGGTCATCCGGTCGTGCAGGATCATGAGCGTGGCGCCCAGGCGCTCCTCCTCGTCCTCGGTGAGGTCGCCCGAGTCGACCCGGCGCAGCGCCTGGCGCTCCATGAGCTGGCGCAACAGCTCGACGAGGGTGAGTACGAGACGCACGAGGTCCCGCTCGACGGTGTCGGGGTCCGCACGGATCCGGCGGGCGGGGCGGGGCGGGGCGCCCGGTGCCGGCGGCGGGGGAGCGTCCTCCGGCAGCGCGGGCAGCAGGCGGAAGGCGCGGGCGGCCGCGTCGGCGACCTCTCCGAGCCGGTCGGAGGGGCCGGGCCCGGAAGTCACGGCCGCCCCCCGGAGGACGGTGGCGCGGACGGGCCCCAGGGCGACGGGTTCCGCGCGCTGACGGACACGATCAGCGCGCGCAGCGAGACACGGACCAGGTCGATGTCGGCGATGGACAGCACCACGTCCCCAGTGAGCACGACGCCCCCGCTCAGCAGCCGGTCCAGCAGGTCGATCAGCGCCACCTGCCGCTGCGGCAGCGGGTCGCCGCCCCGCGCGGGAACGCTCATGACGGCGCGCCCTCGGGGACGGCGGCGAAGGAGTACGGGGCCCACGGCCCGGTCACCTCGACCCGCACCCCTACGAGCCCGGCGGCGGCGTCCTGGGCGCGGGCGCGGAAGTCCTCCGCGTGGTCGCGGGCGACCAGATAGGCGTCGTTGACGACGTTCTCGCCCGCGTCACCGGCCAGTTCGCCCTGCTGGACGCGGTGCCGCGCGTGATCGACGGCCAGTTCGCGGCCGATCGCCGCGACGCGCTCCGCGGCCTCGAGCGCGTCGCGGTGGGCGTCCTCGCGCGAACTGCGCTGCACGCGGCGGGCCCGCAGATAGGCCCGCCCGGGGCTCAGGTCCGCCTCGTCCCGCGCAGGCGGCGCGCCGGGCGCCTCGCCGGGGACGTCCGTCACGTAGATCTTGACGCCCCACTCCAGGTGTCCTTCGAGCCGGGCCAGACAGGCCGTGAACATCGCGCGGCAGTCCGCCAGCACGGCGCGCACGCGGGAGTCGTCGAGGTACACCGTGGCGAGCCGCAGCGGGAGCACGGTCGCCCGTGCGGACAGAGCCTCGATCACGGTGTGGTGGGCCCGGGCCACCGCCTCCAGCCACGCCAGGTCCTCCAAGTTCCGCCGCAGCGCGGCCTCCTGGAAGTCGGCGGCGGGCACCGCGCTCACTGCCGCGGCCAGTTCGGTGCCGGGCGGCCCGGAGACGAGGCGTACCGGAGCGCCCGCCACACCGGCCAGGTCCGCCGGCAGCTCCTTCGCCGGCACGGCGCCCTCCCGCAGGACGGCGTACGCGTAGCTCACGCGACCGGGCCCGGCGTCACTCATCGTCGGTCTCTCTCCTGCGGCGGGCGGAGGACGGACGGTCGGATGACGGGCGGGCGGCGGTCCGGCGCGGCCGCGCCGCCGGCTTCCGCTCCGGCGCGGCGGGCAGTTCCCGCTGCTCCCGCAGGGCCTCGACCTCCGCGCGCAGGCGCTTGTTCTCCTCGGCGAGCGCGCTCTCGCCGCCGGCGCGGGAGGACAGCGAGGGATCGTGCTCCCACCAGTCGATCCCCATCTCCCTGGCCTTGTCGACCGAGGCGACGATCAAGCGGAGCTTGATGGTGAGCAGTTCGATGTCGAGCAGGTTGATCTTGATGTCGCCCGCGATGACGATGCCCTTGTCGAGGACGCGTTCCAGGATGTCGGCGAGGTTCGCGGAGGAGCCGCCGCCCTGGCCGTAGGGCGAGTACGGCGACTGTCCCCGGGTGGGGTACGAGCTGAGTTTGTCGGCGGGGTCCGTCACGCGGTCACCTCTGTTTCCCGCTCAGTTGCCGGTACCCCGGCGGTGTGCGGTGATCTCCTCCAGACGGTCGAGCAGTTCGTCCTCGCGCTCCTCGAAGGTCGCCTCGTCGATCCGGCCGGCGAGCAGTTCCTTCTCCAGCGCGGCGAGTGCCTGCTCCACCGGCGCGGGGTCGTAGTACTCCTCCTCGGCCGCGTCCTTGACGCGCTCGACGACCCAGACCACGCCGCGCACGGGCGCCAGGGGAAGGCCCAACAGCCCGGTGACGAGTCCCATGGCACTCCCCTCTCTCCCCGAGGCCTCGCAGGAGGTCTCATACGAAGCTGTACGGCGGCAGCGGCCCGCGCAGACGGAAGTCGCACTCGTCGCCGAGCTGATTGGCCAGGCTCAGTTGCGTGGCGAGGAACATCTCCTCCTGTCCCTCCTCCACCAGGAAGGACACGCTGAGGAAGTCCTGCCCGGTGGGCGGCGTGGAGTCGTCCTCCCGGGCGAACGGTCGCAGCGCCTCGACGATGCCCGCGCCGAGCGCGCGTTGGCGTGCCTCGACCTCGCGGTTGACGAGTTCGCCGAGGGCGAGCGGCATCTCGGGGGTGGCGGAGCCGTCCCGGATCTGCTTGTTGAGCCGGGCCGCCTCCTCCGACTCGACGAGGATGCGGCGCAGCAGCGCGTCCTCCTCCCAGGAGACCTTCAGGTGGTACTCGGCGCATCCCTCCAGGGCCTGCAGCCGGCTGAGGTACTCCTCGGCGCGCTCGTCCAGCGTGGCGCGCACGGTGTCGTCGTCGGGGGCGGTGAGGCCGAACCGCAGCGGCAGGACCGAGCCGTCGGTCATCAGCCGTTCCTGGACTTCCTGATGTGCCAGGACGTCGCGTCGCCGTGGGCGCAGGTCCTCGGGCGCGTCGCTGACGACGGCGCTCAGTGTCCCGGCGGTCACGGTGCGCAGCTCACCGGGGGGCTTGCCGACGCCGTGCAGGCCGTCGAGGTTCGCCGGGTGCGCCTTGGAGACGATGGAGTAGACGTAGACGGCCATCTCATTCCCTCTCCCGCCGGGCGCTCCGCTTGGCCGGGCGGCGCCGCCTCGCTCGGGGTTCCTCCTGGTACTCGGCCTTCTCCTGGCCTTCTTCCTCCTCTTCCTCCTCGTCGTCCCCGCCGCCCTTCAGGGTGTCGGTGACGGCTTCGACGGCGCCGCTCAGCGCGCCTTTGGACTTGCCCTTCGCGCCGCCCTCGGTGATCTCGCCCACGAGGTCGGTGAGCTGGGTGGGTTGCTTGCGGCCGGACTCCAGGTCGAGGCGGTTGCAGGCCTCCGCGAAGCGCAGGTAGGTGTCCACGCTGGCCACGACGATGCGGGCGTCGATCTTGAGGATCTCGATGCCGACGATCGACACCCGGACGAAGACGTCGATGACGAGGCCGCGGTCGAGGATCAGCTCCAGGACGTCGTACAGACTGCCCGAGCCGCCGCCCGACACACCGCCGGCGCCCTGTGGCACCACGGTCATGGTGCCTCCCTTCAGCGCCCGCTCAGACGCGTCGGTCGATCTGCCCGCGGGTGTAACGCCGTGTCCGCTCGTACGAGACGAGCCCGCCCTCCTCGTCGAGACTCACGCGATAGGTCGCCATGACGCTGGTGGTCGGCGGAACACGTTCCAGTTCCAGGACCTCCACGTCGGCCTCCCAGCCGTCCTCGGTCGGTTTCACCGCGGACACCGACTCGGGCTGCCGCCCGAGGAGTTCGGTGAGCTGCTCGGCCGCCGAGCGCATGGCCCACGCGGCGGAGGGCTTGCGGGGCCGTCGGGTCATGTCGTCCCCTTCGGTCGTTGCCGCCGCCGTACTTCCGAGCGGCGCCACCCCGGCAAGCAAACGTACTATTTCAGCATATATACCTACAGTCGTGTACGGCGACACGATCGCCGGCCGGAAGGGAACGACTGATGAAGGATTCGACCAAGATGGCCCTCGCCGCCGGTGTGGCCGGTGGTTATGTGCTCGGCCGGACCAAGAAGGGCCGGGTCGCCTTCGGCCTGGCGACGTATCTCGCGGGCCGCCGCTTCGGTCTCGAACCGCAACAGCTGCTCACTGAGGGTGTTCGCAGACTCAAGGAACTGCCGCAGTTCCAGGACCTCAACGACCAGGTGCGCGGTGAACTGCTGGACGCCGGCCGCAAGGCGCTGTCCGCGGCCGCGGACCGCCGGCTGGCCGGTCTGGCGGAGTCGCTGCACGACCGCACTTCGCGCATCGGCGAGAAGGCCGGCCGGAGCGGGCGCGACGAGGACGAGGAAGCGGAGGACGAGTACGAGCCCGAGGGTGACGAGGACGAGGACGAGGAGGAGCCGGAGGGCGAGGAGGAAGCCGAGGACCAGGAGGCGGAGGACGAGGAAGAGGAACCCGAGGACGTGGAGGAAGAGCCGGAGGACGAAGAAGAGCCGGAGGAGGAGCCCGCGAAGAGGCCCGCGGCCGAGCGGGCGCCCGGGCGTGCCCGCCACCGCCGCCCCGAGAAGGGCGCACCGGCCGAGAAGGCGCGACCGGCGGGGAAGTCCGCCGCCAAGAGGGCCGAGCCGCCCTCGCGCAAGCGGGCCGCGGAGAAGCCGGCCGCCAAGAAGGCCGCCTCGAAGAAGACCGCACCGAGCCGCGGCGGCGCCAAGAAGGCGGCCGCGAAGAAGACGTCGGCCGGGAGGGCTTCGTCCGCACGGCGGAGGTAGGCCACGGCCAGGACGGCACAGGACGGCACAGGGCGGCCCGAACGGACCGGCCTCGGGCGGAGGGCCCCAAGGCCGCCGTCACCGGCCGGACTTCAGGCACCTCCGGCGGTACGTCACCTCACCGACGAGGAACCCGGGGGACGGCGCGGCGAGGTCCGCGACGGCGAGACCACTGACGCATCGTCACATGTGTTGCGCCGGACGCTGTTCCACCACCTCGGCAAGCCGGTCGAAGGTGCGCTCCAGCACCTCTCGGCGCCGCGCGCGGTACTCCGCTCCCGGCTCCAGCCCGTCGACCGCGGCGTCCCACACGGCGAGGTAGCGCGCCTTCCACGCCAGGACCGTCGCCGTCGCCGGGAGCGTCGCCCCCGCCCAGCCCTGCGTGGCGAGCAGGTGCAGCAGCTCCAGGTTGCAGGGCACCGCCACCCCCCAGTACTCGTCCGGTTCCAGGTCCGACGGGTCGCCCTCCATGGCGCGCGCGACCTCGGCGGTCAACCGGCCGGTGAGCAGGCCCAGATGGTCCGCCGCCGTGTCCTCGTCGAAGTTCCCCGCGCCCCAGCCGCCCACCGCGCTCAGCCCTCCACGGCGCCGTGCAGCGACGCGTCCGCCGGCCCGTGGGTGAACCGGGTGAAGCGCACGCGCAGTCCGGCCCGCTCGGGCGAGCAGCAGAAGGGTCCCGCCGACGCCTCGGCCCCGGGCGCGAGGGGTGCCAGCCGCACCATCCGCCAGGGCTCCGCGTCGCAGCGCGCCCTGATCGTCACGGCGTCGCCGTCCCGGCTGGCCCGCACGGTGACCTCGCGGCCCTTCCACTCGGGCACCGGGGCCAGGGACCAGTCCGACCGGCCGTGCGTGACCACGGCCCCGAGATGCGGCACCCCGTCCGACATCTCCACGCCCGCCTTGATCCACGTCTGCGCGTCCACACGGATCATGAGGCCTGCCTGGTCGTACAGGGTGTCGAAGTCCACCACGAAGGCGACTTCGACGGCGCCGGAACCGGGGAAACCGGGGAACGGGGCGAGCAGCGCGTGCCCGTCGTCGCGGACGAATCCGTAGCTGGTGGTGCGCCAGAAGTCGCTGCGGTCACGCGTGGTGACCAGCAGTCCCTCGGCGTCGGATCGGGCCTCCAGCGGGGGGTTGAGCCACGCGGCCTCGTCCCAGTCGATCGCACGGTGATCGTTCATGGGGTGAGTCTGCCCGTACCGACCCGCCCGGGGCCAGGGGCGGACGCCGCGCTGCTTGACGCGAAGGTGGGGAGAATGGCTGTGGGGAGCCCCCGTGCCTGATGGAGGATTCCATGGGGATGGAGCCCGACAAGGGTCAGGAGCGCCTGCCGCGGCTGCAGATGGACGACCTGCTGGACGAGTTGCAGATCCGGATCGATGCCGTGCGCGGGACGCGGGACCGGGTGCACAGCCTGCTGCAGGCCGTGCTGTCGGTGGGGCGCGAGCTGGATCTGTCGCAGGCGCTGCGCCGGATCGTGGAGGCGGCGGTCGTGCTCGTGGACGCGGAGTACGGCGCGCTCGGCGTCATCGGGGGCGACGACCGGCTGTCGCAGTTCCTCACGGTGGGCGTCACGGACGCGGACATCGAGAAGATCGGGCCGCTGCCGTCCGGCCACGGCATCCTGGGTGAACTCATCCGCCATCCCGAGCCGCTGCGGCTGGAGGAGATCTCCGAGCACCCGGCCTCGTACGGCTTCCCGGCGGACCACCCGCCGATGCACTCGTTCCTGGGCGTCCCGATCAGGGTCCGCGACGAGGTGTTCGGCAACCTCTACCTGACCGAGAAGCGCGGCGGCAAGGAGTTCGACGGCGAGGACGAGGCCGTGCTGTCGACGCTCGCGGTCGCGGCCGGTGTCGCGATCGACAACGCCCGGCTGTACGAGGAGGCCCGGTCCCGGCAGCGCTGGCTGGAGGCGAACGCCGAGATCACCGCCAGTTTGCTGTCCGGCGCCGAGGAGTCCCGGGTGCTGGAGCTGATCGTCGAGCACGGCCGGCGCATCCTGGGCGCGGACCTCGGCGTGGTGGCGCTGCCGGTCGAGGGGACCGGCGACGTCCGGATGGCCATCGCCACCGGCATCGACGCCGCCGCGCACGCCGGGCTGGTGCTGCCGCGCCGGGGTTCCTTCGTCGGCGCCGCGATGGCGGCGGGGGAGCCGATCATCAGCTCCGAAGTGGGCCAGGACCCGAGGATCACGGCCGGGCCGCCCCGGTTCGGCGGGCTGGGGCCGGCCGTGGCCGTGCCGATGAGCACCAGCGAGGGTGTGCGCGGGGCGCTGCTGCTGGCCCGGGCGCAGGGGGAGCCGGAGTTCACCGGGATCGAGACGGCGCCGCTGACGGATTTCGCGGGTTCCGCCGCGCTCGCCATGGAACTGGCCGAGCGGCGCCGCTCCGCCGAGCAGCTGGCCCGGTTGGAGGACCGTGACCGTATCGCCCGCGACCTGCACGACCTGGCCATCCAGCGGCTGTTCGCGACGGGCATGACGCTGCAGAGCGCGGTGCGCTTCGTCGACCACCCGCAGGCCAGCGAGCGGCTGCTGCGCGCGGTGGACGACCTGGACGAGACCATCAAGATCATCCGGTCCACGATCTTCGGCCTGCGCGCCCACGATGCCGGACCGGGCCGCAAGGGCCTGCGGGTGCGGATCGCGGGCGAGGTGGAACGGGCGGTGCCCGCGCTCGGCTTCACCCCCGCCCTGCGGATGGAGGGCCTGATCGACACCGACGTACCGGCCCCCGTCGCCGAGAACGTCGTCGCCGTCCTGGGCGAAGCCCTGTCGAACACCGCCCGGCACGCCGAAGCCCGTTCCGCGGACGTGTCCCTGGTCGTCGCCGACGGCGAAGTCACCCTGACCGTGACGGACGACGGCGTGGGCATCCCCGACGGCGGACGCCGCAGCGGCCTGGTCAACCTCTCCGAGCGGGCGGAGAAGCTCGGCGGCGCGCTGCGCCTGGGGGTTCCGGAGCGGGGAGGCACGCGTCTGGTCTGGAACGTCCCGCTGCCGCGGGACTGACCGGCCGTCCCCGCTCCGGGACGTCAGTTCACCTCGATCACCGGGTGACGTGGACCCCGCGGCGCGGTGCCCGCGCGCAGCGGCCCGTATCCCAGCCGCACCAGCATCTGCACGTGCCCGGGGCCGGACTCCGCGCTGCGCAGCGCCCGGCGCAGGTCGGGGTAGTCCAGCGCCTGGTGCAGCAGCGACGCGCGCACCCGCTGCGCGCTGGCCGCCAGCAGCACGTGCTGCAGGGCCTGTCCCGCCCGCAGCCAGTCGGCGCGGCCGTCGCGAGGCGTGGTCAGGACGGCCACGAGCGGGAAGCGGTCGTCGCCGGGCGCAGGTCCGGGCCCGTACGAGGACTCGCCCCCCGGGCCCGTCGGCGGGGGGACCGGCTCCCCGTCCACCGCGCCGCGCCGGTCGGCGTCCTCCGTCAGCCGCAGCAGCCGCCGGGTCTCCGCGGCGTGCGGCAGGCTCAGCGCCGCCCCCTCGCTGTGGGCGGCGTCGACCAGGTCCAGTACGAACGCCCCCGGCGGGCGGCGTACCGGGCACGTGGCGACGGCATCGGGGCGCCGCCACAGTGCGCCGTACAGATCGGCGCCGCGCGTCTCGGGAGCGCGGGCATGGGCCGGGGCGGTCAGCCGCACGCTGGCGTACAGGCCGGGATCGGCGGGGGAGGGCAGCAGGCGGACCTGGGGTTCCCAGCCGAAGTGGGTGACGGCGACCCGCAGGTTGAACAGGGCGGCACCGATGGAGACGTACAGCGCCCGCGAGGCCTGGTCTCCGTCCCCGCGCGGGGTCCGTGGCTCGCCGACCGCGCGCACCTGCAAGGTGGCCGTGTCCGGGTCCAGGCGGCACCGCCAAGGTCGTCGTGCCTGGCAGGAGGGCGCGGCGACCGCGGCGGAGATCAGCTTCTCCAGGGTCGCGCCGTCGAGTGTGGTGGTCGTCATCGCGCTGCACCTCCCGGCCGGGCGCCTGGGACCATCCTGCGCCGCGGTGGCGTGCCGCGGGAGGGGCCGCCGGGGTCTGCCGGGGGTCCGCTCGGCCCCACTCCGCAGGTCCGGGTGGTCAGTGGTGCGGCTCGGGGGGCGGGCCGTCGGGATGGTGCTGGGTGGCGAGGACGGCGGCCTGGATGCGCCGCTCGACGCCGAGCTTTCCGAGCAGCCGGGAGATGTGGTTCTTCACGGTTTTCTCGGACAGGAAGAGCCGCTGCGCGATCTCGCGATTGGTCAGGCCCTCGCCGACCAGGTCCAGGATCTCCAGCTCCCGCGGGGAGAGGGCGGCGAGCGCGTCGTCCTGCGGCGGCGCCTGCGGTTCCTCGTGGGTGCGCAGGCTCTCCATCAGCCGCGCCGTCGTCGCCGGGTCCAGCATCGACTGGCCGGAGGCCACGGTGCGCACCGCCTTCAGCAGGTCGGAGCCCTTGATCTGCTTCAGCACGTAACCGGCGGCGCCGGCCATGATGGCGTCCAGCAGCGCGTCGTCGTCGTCGAACGAGGTCAGCATCAGGCAGGCGAGGCCGGGCATGACCGAGCGCAGTTCGCGGCAGACCGTGATGCCGTCGCCGTCGGGGAGCCGCACGTCGAGGATCGCCACATGGGGGCGCAGCGCCGGGCCGCGGGCCACCGCGTGGTCGACCGAGCCGGCCTCGCCGACCACCTCCATGTCGGATTCCGCGTCGATCAGGTCGTGCAGCCCCCGCCGGACGACCTCGTGGTCGTCGACCAGGAAGACCTTGATCGGCGCCTGCGGTGAGAACTCCCGCATCTCGGTCATGCGCGCTCCCGGCTGCCGCCTCGTGTGCCCGGCCGTCCCCCCGATCGTCGCCGATCCGCCCCGGTCGTCAAAGCGCCGAACGGGTCACCGTCGGTCACCGCTGCCCTGGGGGCCGTAGAGGTCGAGCAGGCGGGTACGGGTGCCCTGGAGACGGTGCGTGACGATCTCGGCGACGCGCCGGGCGACGGCGTAGCCGAGGACGGGGTCGGCCTCGCACAGCGCCCGCACGGCCGCCGCGTCGTACTCCTCGGCGGTGACCGCGTTGCGGGTCTGCGCCCCGAGGTGCCAGGTGTAGGGCGCGAACAGCCAGGAGCAGCCGAGCAGGTCGCCGGGGCCCAGCGTCTCCACCTGGGCGGCCCGGCGGCCGGGCACATGCAGGTCGAGCGCGACGGAACCGGAGCTGATCACCCAGAAGCGGTCGGCCCTGCGGCCCTCCTCGAAGATCCGGGTGCCCGCCGGGAAGGAGACCTCGCGGCCGAGCTCCCGCATGCGGTCCTGTGCCTCCGCCGGCAGCGCGCCGAGCAGGCCCCTCGTGGTGATGGTCACGGCGGTCTCCCTCGTCGGTCGGAAGGAACGGCTGATCATGCCCTGCGCCCTGCGCCCTGCGCCCGGACCCGGGCGGTCAGGCGGGGATGGCGACGACGTCGTGGTGCGGTCCGCCCAGCACGACCTTCAGGGCCCCGGTGTCGGCCGCCGAGGAGAACACGTCGTAGGCCGCCGCCGCGTCCTGGAACTCGAAGGCGTGCGTCACCAGGGACGCGGCGGGCAGCCGGCCCGCTTCCATCATCCGCAGCAGGGTCGGGGTGGAGTACGTGTCGACCAGACCGGTGGTGACGGTCAGGTTCCGGCTCCACAGGTCCTCCAGGTGGAAGGTGACCGGCTTCCCGTGCACGCCGACGTTGGCCACGTGGCCCCCGGGCCGCGCCATGCGCGTGCACAGCCCGAAGCTCTCCGGTGTGCCGGCCGCCTCGATCACCACGTCGGCGCCGAGTCCGTCGGTGAGGTCGTCGACGAGTTGCTCGGGGCCCTCGTCGGCACGGACCACCGCGTCGGCGCCCAGGTGCTTGGCCGCGTCCAGCCGGGCCGGAACGAGGTCGACGGCGATGACGGCGTGCGGCGAGAAGAGGTGGGCGGTCGCGATGGCGGCCAGCCCCACCGGGCCGCTGCCCACCACGACGACCGTGTCGCCGGGGCGCACCCCGCCGTTGAGGACGCCCACCTCGTAGCCGGTGGGGAAGATGTCCGCCAGCAGCACGGCGACCTCGCTGCCCACCACGTGCGACAGGGCGTGCAGGCCGACGTCGGCGAACGGGACGCGCACGTACTCGGCCTGCGTGCCGTCGATCAGGTGCCCCAGCATCCAGCCGCCGCCCCCGCGGCACTGCCCGTACGCCTGCTCGCGGCAGTAGCGGCAGTGCCCGCAGCCGCTGACGCAGGAGACCAGCACCCGGTCCCCGGGACACACGGTGCGGACCGCGGGGCCCGTCTCGACGACCTCGCCGACCGCCTCGTGACCCAGGACCGTCCCGGCGGGGACGTCGGGTACGTCGCCGCGCAGGATGTGCAGGTCGGTGCCGCAGACGCCGGCGGTGTCGACGCGGACGATGGCGTCCGCCGCGTCCGTCAGCCGCGGATCAGGCACCTCCTGCCAGGCCGCCTGTCCCGGTCCGTGGAAGACCCAGGCCTTCATGTGTGACTCCCTCCGTCAGGCCGTGGCGCAGGTCGAAGGCATGCTCCAGATCGGCCAGTCGCAGCGCTCCGAGGACCGGGCCGTCGACGACGACCAGGCGCAGGGTTCCGCCGCGCTGCCGTACGCGGCGCAGGGTCCGGCACAGCACGCGAAGCCCGGAGCAGTCGATGAAGCCCACCTCGCGCAGATCGACCACGAGGTCCGGGCGGGGCGCGGCGCTCAGCGCGTCCAGGCGCGCGGCCACCAGCGGGGCGCTGATCAGGTCGATCTCGCCGTGCAGGGACACCACATCGGTCCCGGCCACGGTCCGCTCCCGCAGGCACTCGTGCGGCATGCCGTCACCCATGACGATCACCTGCCTGTCCGTGCGCGGTGCACTCCACCCCACTGTGGAACGCCGGCGGCGTCCCGGGCATGGGCCGAACGGGTAACCCTCCGGGGCCGGGCGGCCCACCCGGGGATCCCGCCGCGCGGACCCGCCGGGTGCGCCGTACTCTCCGCGCTGCCCGCGGGCGCCCGGGACCCGGCGGACGCGGCACGACCTCCCGCGCTCCCGGAGAGGGCCCCGGGGCGGTCGCCGGAACGCCCGTGCCGCCCGGTGCACGGGCACCGGGCGGCACGGGGCTGTTGCGGGTCGCGCCAGGTCAGATGTTCCAGACCTGGAACTCGGAGAGCTGACCCGCGGGCCAGCCGTCGTTGGCGGTGACGGTCACCCGGACGTAGCGCTGGGTGGACGCGGTGAAGGTGATCGTGACCGTGTTGTTCGCGCCCGGGGTGAAGCTGTAGGACGCGGACGACTTGAGGGTGCTGAAGGCGGAACCGTCGGTGCTGCCGGTGAGCGACAGCGTCTCGTTGCGGGCGCCCCAGCCGGCCGGCAGCTTCAGGACGACCTTGCTCACGCTCTGCGCGGAGCCGAGGTCCACCTGCGCCCACTGCGGGAAGGCGTTGTTGGCGCTCTCCCAGTAGGTGGCCTGGTTGCCGTCGGTGAGGTTCGAGGACGGGTAGACGTCGGTGTGGCTGGACTCGCTGGTGGTCCGGCCGGCCGCCAGGTTGGTGGCCACCGTGCCGCTGCCGGTGCCCGAGAGGGCGACGGTGGCCGGGTTGTTGGTCGCGTTGCTGTTGATCGTCAGGGTGCCGGTCCGCGTGCCGGACGCGGTCGGGGTGAAGGTCACCGCGACCGTGCAGCCGGCGCCCGCGGCGAGCGAGGTGCCGCAGGTGTTGCTCTGCGCGAAGTCGCCGGAGGCGGTCACCGAGGAGATCGACGCCGCGGCCGTACCGGTGTTGGTCACCGTCACGTTCCGCGCGGCGCTGGTGGTGCCGGGCGTCTGGGCGGCGAAGGTGAGCGAGGTCGGGCTGACCGTGAGGGTCGGCGACGTCGGGTTGCCGGTGCCTCCGCTCGGGAACACCTGGAGGTCGGACAGCTGGGCCGCGTTCCAGCCGGTGTTGCCGGTCACGTTGATCCGTACGTAGCGGGCCGTCGCCGCCGGGAAGGTCACGGTCACCGTGTTGTTGTTGGCGTTCGGGTCGAAGGTCTGCGCGGCGGACGCCGCCAGGGTGTCGAAGCTGGTGCCGTTGGTGGAGCCCTGCACGGACAGCGTCTCGGTCCGGGTCGCCCACGCGGTGGACGGCGGGAGCTTCAAGGTGACCTTGCCGACGCTGTAGTTCTGGCCGAGGTCGACCTGCACCCACTGCGGGAAGTTGCCGTTGGCGCTCTCCCAGTACGTGGAGGCGTCGGTGTCGGTGACGTTGCCCGCGCCGAAGGTGCCGTTGGTGGAACTCGCCGACGCCGAACGCCCGGCCGCGATGTTCGTGCCGCTGTCGATGCCGGTGCCGCCGAGTGCGACCTTCGTCGGGCTGTTGTTGGCGTTGCTGGTCAGCGTCAGGGTGCCGCTGCGGGCACCGCCCGCGGTGGGCTTGAAGCCGACGGTGACCACGCACGACGAACCGACGGCCAGCGAGCCGCAGTTGTCGGTCTCGGTGAAGTCGCCGCTCGCCGCGACGGACGACACGGTGGCGGCGCTCGTGCCGGAGTTGGTGACGGTCACCGTCTGCGGTGTGGCCGTCGAGCCGACCACCGTACCGGCGAAGGACAGATTCGCCGGGTTGGTGTTCAGCACCGGTCCCGGCGCGATGCCGGTGCCGGCCAGGGTGACGGTGCTGGTGTTGCCGCCCGCGGTGACGGCCAGGGTGCCGGTGCGGTCCCCGGACGCGGTCGGCCTGAAGGTGACGCTGACGGCGCAGGAGCTGTTCGCGGGGATCGACGTGCCGCAGGTGTTGGTCTGCGCGAAGTCGCCCGAGGTGGCCAGCGCGGACACCGCGGCGGCGGTGCCGGTCGGGTTGGACACCGTCACGGTCTGTGCGGCGCTGGTGGAACCGGTTGCGACGGAACCGAAGTTGAGCGCGCCCGGGGAGGCGGTGACACCGGTGGCCGGGTAGGGCGGGAAGACCGGCGTGGGGAAGCCGCCGCAGAAGGGCGTCCCGGAGATGCCGGAGTTTCCGCCGCCGTCGGTGACGCTGAAGTTGGAGCCCTCACAACTGTAGACGGGCGACGAGGCGCCGACGCCGGTCGCCGTGACGTTGGTGAACGTGGCCGCGCCGCCGGTCTGCTCCTGGAGCGCGAACGTTCCCGTGCCGGCGATCGTCACATTGCTGAGGTGGACGCCGCTCACCGTGCCCTCGACCCACTGCACGGCCTCGTAGGGGCTCTGCTGGATCAGCGCGTTGCTCACGTTGATCGGTCCCGTGATGGCGCCCTGACTGCCGTCGAACCAGAGCGCGCCCACGCCGAACTGCCAGTTCGGGTCGAGGCTGCCGTCGCGGATCATGGTGTTGTCGGTGATGGTGGTCGTACCGACCGGCGTGGAGGTGAAGCGCTGGCCGACGTGGATGCCGCCGCCCTGCGCCAGACCGGAGTCCACTACCAGGTTGCCGCTCACCGTGTTGTCGTGACCGCCGTAGATCGCGATGCCGTTGGCGAGGATCTGCTGCTGCACCGTGTTGTTGGAGAAGGTGTCGTTGGCGTCGGCGCCGAGAGCGGAGTCCGCCCACATCGCCAGACCGTCGTCACCGGTGTTGCGGATGTCGCTGTTGGTGACCGTCGAATTGGTCACGCCGCCGTGGAAGTTGACGCCGTCGGCGGTGGTGTCGCGGATCCGCAGCCCGCTGAGGGTCAGCTTGTCCATCGGGCCGTCCATCCAGGCGCCGACCTTCAGGTGGTCGATCCAGATGTTCGACGCGGAGGAGTTGCTCATCGCGCCGCCGATGCCGTTGACCTGGTCGCAGTCGTTGCGGGTGCCGACCTGGCCGAAGATCGCGAAGTTGGACAGGTGGACACCGCTGCTGACGCCGCGGTTGCCGCCGACGCCACAGCTGTCGGGCTCGCCGAGGCCGTAGAAGCCGGGCGCCGCACCGGTCACCGTCGAATACCACATGCCCGCGCCGGCCACGGTGACGTTGTTGACCGTGATGTGGCCGGGGATCTTGAACGTGCCGGACGGGATCCACACCGTGCCGCCGGCCCCGGCCGCGCTGATCGCCGCGTTGAAGGCCGCTGTGGCGTCGCTGCCGCCGGTCGGGTCGGCGCCCTTGCTGGTGACCGACACCGAGCCGGACGGCTGCGGGAGGGCCGCGCCGACCTGCTCGAAGTCGGCGAAGTCGATGGTGGTCGTGGTGCCGCCGGCGCCCACCTGGAGGGTGAAGGTGGTGCCCGCAGGATACGTCTGCGGCAGCAGCCGGTGGACCTCGTCGTAGAAGTGGTGCCGGTTGCTGCCCGGGGTGTTGGTGAACGGGTAGCTGCCGTAGTACCAGCTGTAGGCGTTGGTGAGGGTGAAGTCGGGCTGTGCGGCGCCGTTGATGGCGAAGGACAGCGGGGCGGTGTAGGCCGAGCCGCCGGAGGTGTCCGGGATGCTGTAGCGGAAGTCGATCGAGTTGGTTGCCACGGGGGTGGTGAAGGTGACGAACTTCCCGCTGCCCTGCAGGGTCACCGCCTTGCGGTACGACGCCTCGTCCGCGAGCTCGCCGTAGGTCCAACTCGGCCCGATCACGGTGCCGTTGGTGGTGGAGTTCTCCGCCTGCACCTCGACGTAGGGCAGGTTCGCGCCGCTGCCGCCGGTGGCGGCCGCGGCGAAGGCCGGGGTGGCGGTCAGCGCGAGCGCGCCGCCGGTGGTCAGCAGGGTGGTGCCGGCCATGACGGCGACGGCTCGTCTCAGGGACGGCCGTCTCCGGCCTCGGAGGATGGGGGGTATACGCAACATCACATGCTCCTTTCGGCGCAGAATGTCTGTTCTGCACCAGGGGGGTGGAGCGCCAACGCAAGGGGCACCGTAATGTCGCGGATACACCGCCGCAATATCCAGGCTCATTCTCGTGAGAAAGTAACTTTTTTGCGCAAGAATCTGCGTTCCCTGCAGAGTCGGCAGCGTGGTGCCGGTCCCGCGACGGCAGGCAAATGATTGACCAATGGCCTTCTTGTCTAGTCAAGAAGGCGTAATATCCGGGTATGGCATTGCGCAACGCGGTGATGGCGGCCCTCCTGGAGGGGGAAGCCTCCGGCTACGACCTGTCCAAGAGGTTCGACGCGTCGGTGGCCAACTTCTGGATGGCCACCCCCCAGCAGCTGTACAAGGAGCTGGACCGCATGGAGTCCCAGGGGCTGATCGAGGCCCGGGTCGTCCTCCAGGAGCGCCGGCCCAACAAGCGCCTGTACTCGCTCACCGGGGCCGGGCGCCAGGCGCTGCACGACTACACCGCGGAACCCGCCAGGCCGACCGCCATCCGCGACGAATTGCTGGTCAAGGTGCAGTCCGTGGACGCGGGCGACCCGGCCGCCGTCCGTACCGCGATCGCGGAGCATCTGGAGTCGGCGCGGGCCAAGCTGGCCCGCTACGACCTGGAGCGTGCGCGGCTGCTCGCCGGGCGCACCGAGGAGGAGTTCCTCACGGGGGCCGAACGGGTCGGCCCGTACCTGACCCTGATGCGCGGCCGTGCCTTCGAGGAGGAGAACATCCGCTGGGCCGAGCGGGCGCTGACCGTCCTGGAACAGCGGTCCACGCTTCCGGCCTGAGCGGGGGCCGTGGGGGCGGGTCCGCTCACCGGTCCCCGTCCCGCGGGGGCGCGGGCCGGGACGGCGGGACCTGCGGGTCCAGTCTCAACAGGCCGCGTGCGCACAGTTCGTCGAGGACCTGCAGCAGCAGGGGACGCGCGTCGGCGCCGGGCTCCCGGCCGGCAGGCCGCCCACCGTCCTCCGGGGACGTCCCGCGGGGCCGTGGCACGCCGTGCGGCTCGGGCTCCTCAGGGCCGTTAGTGCACTGTCGGACCATCGGCACTGTCGCGGTCGCCGGAGATACGCCGTACGGGTGGAGCCGCCGCCGTTCATGTCGGGCCCTCGACCGGCAGCTCCAGGCGGACCTCGTAACCCCCCTCGGCCGTCGGCCCCGAGCTGAACGTGCCGTTCAGCAGCGCGGCACGCTCCCGCAGTCCGACCAGGCCGTACCGCGCGCTCGGCAGCGGAAGGGGCCGGCGGGTCGGCTGATCGTTGGTGACCGTCGCCCGGACGACACCGGCCTCGCGCCGGATCCGCACCGAGGCCCGCGCACCGGGTGCGTGCTTGCGCACGTTGGTCAGGGCCTCCTGGACCGTGCGGTAGACGGCGCGCTGGACGGGCGCGGGCAGCCCCTCCGGCAGGTCCATGTCGAGGTCGGCCTCGATGCCGCTGCCACCGACCAGGCGTTCGAGGTCCGACACGGAGGGCTGCGGCGTGAGTTCGGTCGGACGGCTGCCGGCCGCTCGAAGGACGTCCACCATGTGCCGCAACTCGTCCAGGGTCTGCACGCTCAGCCGCCGGATCGTCCCCGCGGTCTCCTTGACGGCCGCGTCCGGTGCGCCGACCTGCAGGGCGCCGGCCTGCACGGCGATGAGGCTGACCTGGTGGGAGACGACGTCGTGCATTTCCCGGGCCAGCTGGGCACGCTCCGTGGCCAGTACCGTCTGGTCGGTGAGCAGGCGTTCGTGGTCGCGTGCCTCGGAGATCTCCCGGAGCCGGAGGGAGAGGTCACGACGGGCCTGCACGAGCTGACCGAGGAAGAGGGGGGCGGCCGCCGTCGTGGCGGTGTAGCCGAGGGTGATGAACGTCGCCGTCTCCGTGAGGTCGAACCTCATCGAGGGCCACGGTGGCACGTCGCAGAGCGTGAAAGCGATACCGCAGAACGCCAGCAGGGTGCGCCGCCGCGTGAAGGTGGCGAGCGTGTACAGGGCGGCCAGCGAAGCGAACACCGCGGACGAGACGAGCACGGCCGGCAGGGTCAGCAGGAACGTCAGCAGCGGGCGGTGGCGGCGCAGCATCAAGGAGAGCGCGGCCGTCAGGCCCCAGGCCAGGCTGGCGGAATCGTTGAAATGGACGTTGACGCGCACATCCAGCAGCGCGAAGAAGACGAGGACCGCGTCCAGCAGCACGGGAGGCGGCGTACGGAACCTCATCATCCGTCGGCCCGCCGGCACGGACGGCCGCGCGCGCCGGTACGCCGGGGGCCGGCGCCGCCACCGGGGCGGAGCACGAGCGGGATTCCCGCCCGGGCTCCGCGGGTGGCCGGGGCCGGCAGAAGCGTGCGCGCCGTACGGCATGGGGCCATGTTTCGATGCCTACCCCGACGGGGGCCGTACCCCTTCCGGACTCCGCCCCACCGGCCGGATGGCGGATGCCGTCCCGCCGGTCGGTGGAGGCAACGGCCGCCGACCGGTGGATGGATTCCGGAGATGCCGGACGCCATGCTGTAACCAGGAAAGACCTGTCCACGTACGCCGACGCAAGTCCACCGGTCCACGGACCGCGGCCCAGGCGGTCGGCGTACGCGGTTCCCTTCGCCGCCTGATCACCCGAGTGGCGGCAGACAGCCCACGGACCGTGTGGGAGAACGGTTGCCGGAGCCTCACAGGACGCCCCCGGTACCCGGCCGGGAAAGGAAGGAGGCCACCGTATGGCGATCCACCTGACCCTTCTGTGCGCGGCCGCCGCGACCAGTGGACGCGAAGCGGTTCTCGCTGACGAGCCCGTGGGAAAGCGGTTGCCCGGCAGGGTGAACCTGCCCGCGTTCGTCGCCCACCCGCTGACCATCCGGGCACCCTCGAAGCGCTGCGCACGGACCGCCGAGGCGCTCGGCCTCGAACCGACGGTGGAACCCGCGCTGCGGGACCTGGACTGCGGACGCTGGAAGGGACGGACCCGCGAGGAGATCGCGGCTGTCGACCCCTACGGCCTGTCCTTGTGGCTGACCGATCCCGAGGCCGCGCCGCACGGCGGCGAATCCGTCCGGCAACTGTGCGACCGCGCCGCCGACTGGCTGATCAAACTGCCGCGTGGTACCCGGCCCACCCTGGCCGTCGTCGAGCCCGCCGTCGTCCGCGCCCTGCTCGTGCACGCGCTCTCGGCGCCGGCGAGGACCTTCTGGCATCTCGATGTGCGGCCGCTGTCGGCCGTGTCGCTCGTCTCCACGGACACCGGCTGGCAGGTCACCCCCGCCCACGAGGCGGAGAGGGAGTCCCCTCGCTCGGCGGGAGGCGTTCCGCTCGCCGTCCACGGGACGCCCTTCGCGACGCTTCGCCACCATGCGCCGTTGGAGCAGGCAAAGGCGGCGACACCGCCCCCGGTGTGACGCGGAGGCATCCTGCGGCCGCGAGGACCCCGGCTCGGTGAGCGCGGGGCCCTCGGACTCCGTCAGACGCGGACGCCGAACTGGAACGGCATGTTGTTGATCGACTCGTAGCGGACGACCGCGCCGGAGTGGGGTGCGTGCAGGACCATGCCGTTGCCGGCGTAGAGGCCGATGTGGTGCAGGTCGCCGTAGAAGAGGACCAGGTCACCGGGCTGGAGCTGACTCATCGACAGGCGGGTGCCGGCATTGGCCTGATCCTGCGAGGTGCGGGGCAGCCTGACGTCGGCCTGGGCGTAGGCCCACATCGTGAGCCCCGAGCAGTCGAAGGACGTCGGGCCCGAGTGGCTGAAGACGTACGGCATGTTGATCCGGGTCTCCGCGGCCGCGAGGGCGGCGGCGGCACGGCCGGACGCCGGGGTGGCGTTCCCCAGGTCGACGTGCTCGCTGCCACCGGCGGCGGGGGCGTCCGCGGCGGCGACCGCGGCGCGCTGGGCGGCGGTCAGCGAGTTGAGCAGCCGCTGCGCCTCGGCCAGTCTGCCCTGGACCTGCTTCTTCTTCTTGCCCAGTTCGGCGCGGGTCCGGCCGAGCTCGGAGAGCTTGCCCGCCGCCTCCGCCTTCCGCTGGTCGAGGCTGCGCTTCTTCTCCGCGATCTGCCGGAGCCCCTCGGCCTGCCTGGTGCTCAGGGCTTCCAGGGTGGACGCCTTGTCGAGGTAGCTGTCCGGGTCGGCGGAGAGGAAGAGCTGCAACGTCGGGTCGATGCCGCCGCTGCGGTACTGGGCGCTGGCGAGGGCGCCCAGGTCGTCCTGGAGATCGTTGAGCTCGCCCTGCTCGCGGGCGACCTCGTCCTGGATGACCTCGACCTGCTGCTGCAGCCGCTGCTGCTTCTCCGTCGCGCTGTTGAGTTTCTCGGTCGCCTGCTCGGCCTGCTCGTAGAGGGCGTCCACCTTGGCCTTGACGCTCTTGACGGACTGCTTGGCGGGCGCGGCCTGGGCGGCCTGGGCGGAGAGCGCCACGGCCGCGGCGGCGGTCGCGGTGAGCACGGTGACACGTGTGCGACTGGTCTGCTTGGGTCGACGGTGGGACGCCACTCGGGCGGGCTCCTTCTTCCTCCAGCCGCCTGCCGCGAGCGTCGGAAACCGCGGTTCTCCGGCCCCGAGTGTCGGCGTTCCCCCGTCGTACGCACGCCACTTCGGATCGGCGGGACTCTGCCGCCACCCGGACTGGGTGATCGCTGCACAGAGGTTCGAGGCATGACCCTAGTGACCATCTTGTGATCAGATCAAATCCCTTATGAAATAAAGTCGTTCCCTTGTGCTCCGGATCTGCGCACTTTGTGCACATAGTGCGGATGCGGTGACGCAGGGCGCCACCGGCCGCGAGCCCGCGGAAAATCCGCCGGGCCGGCGGACGGCCCCGGTTATGCTGCCTCGTCCGGCATGCCAGGGAGGATCCGCACCATGACCAGCACGACGTCGCCCTTTCCCTCGAGGATCGAACTCGCCGGGGAAGGCCTCGTCCTGCGCGACTGGACGGAAGCGGACCTGGCCGCGATGCCGGATCTGTTCGACCATCCCGACATCGCGTACTGGACGCCGATCGCCTCCCCCTTCGACGAAGCGGCCGCCCGTACGCGGCTGGAGCGGGACCGGCAGATGCGGGCCGACGGCACGACGATCCTGCTCGCCGTCACCGCCGACGGCCGCGCGCCGCTCGGCGAGGTGATGCTGCGGCGGGCCCCTGAGGGCGCGGAGGTCGGCTATGTGATCGGACCCGCGCACCGCGGCCAGGGGCTGGCGGTGCGGGCGGTCCGGGTGATGACCGCGTACGCCTTCGGGCAACTGGGCGTGCGGCAAGTGATCCTGGAACTGGAGGCCGAGAACGCCGCGAGTGTCGCGGTGGCCACCAGGGCGGGATTCCGCCTGCTCGACGTGCCGCTGATCGAGGGGGAGGAGAAGGGCCGTCCCTTCGCGCTGCAGACGTGGGGCCTGTCGCGGACGCCGTGATCGCGGCCCGTTCCTCCGCTGCCGCGGCCGGCGCCCCTTCGCCGTCGTGGTGAGTGAGTCCCCGTGGGCGGGTGTCATCGCGCGGACCGGGGCGATCCGGGCAAATGCCGTGACTGCGGCGGCCGCTGGGGGAGGCCGTGACTCGGCATCCCGTTGCCGACGGACCTCTTCGACCGCGGATTGATTGCGCGATAAGGTCATACGTATGCCAGCCGAGTCGCAGCCCACCGCCCGACTGTTCCCGCGACGCCTGCCCGCCGGCCGCTTGGGCGTCGCGGTCGTCTTCGAACTCGTCGACCTCATCGTGACAGGCCGGTTGAGGGAAGGCGAGTTGCTGCCGCCGGAGGGTCCGCTCAGCGAGCACTTCGGCGTGAGCCGCACGGTGCTGCGTGAATCGGTGAAGCGGCTCGAGGAGAAGGGCCTGGTGATCGTTTCCCAGGGTCGCGGCACCCAGGTGCGGGCGCCGGGCTACTGGAACATGCTCGATCCGGTGGTGCTGTCCGCGCTGATCGACAACGATGCGACACTCGGCGTCCTCGACGAGCTGACGATCGTGCGGGCGAGCCTCGAATCGGCGATGGCGGGCGCGGTGGCCGCCTCACGCAGCGCGGACGGGCTGAGGAGGCTGGAGAACGCGCTGGTCACGATGCGTGAAAGCGTGTCCGAGACGGACTCCTTCCGGCAGGCCGACGTGGTGTTCCACTACGCGCTCATGGAGATCTCCGGCAACCGGCTGGCGGAGAACATCGCCAAGCATCTGTACAAGCGGGCCGTGGAGTCCAGCCGCTACCAGGGCATCAACCCCCCTGACGCGGTCGAGCTGACGCTGCAGGAACACGCGGCGATCCTGGATGCCATCTCCAGGAAGGACGTCGCCGCGGCCCAGAAGGCGATGCACGATCACATCCACGTCTCGTGGGAGCGCCGCCGGCTGCCCGACCACGCGCCGAGGGCGCGCGGCCGGGCGCTCGATCAGGACAGCGAGTAGACGTCGGCGGCGTTGCCGCCGAACACCCGTGCGCGTTCCGAGGCGGAGAGCCCCCCCAGCAGCGTCTCCAGAGCGGACTTCCAGGGCGCCGCTCCGCCGCCGAGTTCGGCCAGCGGCCAGTCGGAGCCGTAGAGCAGACGCTCGGCGCCGAAGTATCCCAGAGCGATCATCACCGGTGCGGCGAGATCGTCCGCGCGCCATGATCCGGGGGCGAGGCCCGACGTGAGTCCCGAGACCTTCGCGACGACGTTCGGCTGCCGCGCGAGCTCCCGCAGCCGCGCCGCCCACATGCTCCGGTCCTGCCCGGGCCCGGGCGGACCGCCCAGATGGTCGAGCACGAAGCAGAGGCCGCTGTGGCGCGCGGCCAGACGGGTCGCCTGCGGGAGCTGCCACTCACGCACGACGAGGTCGAAGCAGAGGCCCTCCCGCTCGAGGACGGCGAGGCCCGCACCGATCTCCTCGCGCGTCATCCACTCAGGGTCCGGGTCGATGTGGACCAGATGCCGCACCCCGACGACGGGGACAGCGGCGTTCTCGCGGATCCGGTCGAGCTGAGGTCCGACCTCCGCCGCGAGGTCGACCCACGCGACGAGGCCGGCGACGGCCGGCGAGTCCAGCCCGGCGAGCCGGATGCTCTCGTCGAGGCTGTTGCTCGACTGCACCACCACGGCACCGTCGAGACCGGTCGAGTCCAGCATCCCGCTCAGATCGGGGGCGCCGAAGTCGCGGGCGATCGGCGCCATGGTCTCCGGGTCGATCCAGTCCTGCGGGTCCACGGCCCGGTTCCACAGGTGCACATGGGCGTCGATGCCCGCACTCATGCGAGGTGCCACACTTCCTCGACGGGCTGCCACAGCGCCCCGGGATCACGCTCCTCCGCGATCCTCACCTGGCACGGGTCGGTGTGCGTCCACCATTCCTGCGACGCCGGGTCGTCGGCGATCCGCCGCATGTCCGCCTCGTGGTCGTCGCCGACGTACTCGTAGTAGGCGAACAGGATGTCGCCGAAGATGAAGATGCTGTAGTTGCGCACGTTGCACTCGGTGAGCTTGCGCTCGACGCTCGGCCACACGGCACGGTGCAGCGCCAGGTACTCCTCGCGCTTGTCGGGCCGCACACCCACGACGAAGGCCCTGCGCTCGGGTCGACGGGTCATCGGGTTCGGCCTCCGGTGTGCGTCGGGTCGTCGATCACGTCGGGTTCGGCCACCAGCCGCAGGGCGGCGCGCTCGGGCCGGATGTGCGGGCCGGTCGCCGCGGGCCGGGGCGGAGCGGCGTCGGCCGGTGACATCCGGGACTCGTCGACGACGATCCCGATGCCCGGGCGATCGCCCAGGACGATGCCTCCGTCGTCGAACTGCTGGTCGACGTCGAGACCGACGGGGAAGTGAAGGTCCTGGACTTCGAAGGTCAGCAGGTTCGGTACGGCGGCGGCGGCGTGCGCCACCGGGTTCGCGTTGTACGCGACGGGACTCACCGGCAGGTCGTGGGCGTGCGCGAGCGTCGCGACGCGGAGGAAGTGGGTGATCCCCCACACGTTGCCGACCTGCACGATGTCGACCGCGTTCGCGTCGAGCAGAGGGCGGTACTGCTCCAGCCCGGTCAGGTTCTCGCCGCTGGCGATCGCCGCGCGTACCTTCCCGCGCAGCGAGGCCATGCCGGCCGCGTCCCATCGGCGCAGCGGTTCCTCCACCCAGGTGAGGTCCATGCGCTCTTCGATGGCCGCGACGTACCGCGCCGCCTGGGCGTGGTTCCACGCCTCGTTGGCGTCGAACATGAGCGCCGGCCGGCGGGAGTTGCGGCTGAGGACGTCGCGCATGATCTCCAGCCGGGGCAGGTCGCGGTCGAGGTCGCGGCCGCCCTTGAGCTTGCCGGCCTTGAACCCGCGGTCCGCGAACCGGCCGTAGAGGACGACGAGTTCCTCGTCGGTCAGGCCGTACTCGAGACCGGACGCATAGCCCGGGACGAAGCGCTCGCGGGCGCCGAGGGTCCGCCAGAGCGGCTCGTCGGCGGCCTTGGCTTTGATGTCCCATAGGGCCATGTCGACCGCCCCGATGGTGCCGAAGGTGGATCCTGAGTGACCGGCCTTGAACACCCAGTCGAGCATGCGGTCGTAGAGCGCCGTGACCGAGCGCGGGTCGTCGCCCTCGATCGCGGGGAAGACACGGGCGATGTCGGCGTGGGCCCCGAGGCCCACTCCCTCGATTCCGCTGTCGGTCTCGATGATGAGGACGGGGACCGGCGTGGTGTGGCCGGACTGGACACCGTTGACGTCCCCGGTGATTCTGCCCCAGTCGTGAACGGTGTTCAGACTGCGGTACCCGGTGATCTTCATCGGCGGTGGTTCTCCTTGCAGGGGCGAGTGGTCATTCCTTGGTTCCTCCAGCTGTCATGCCTGCGACCAGGAATCGCTGGGAGAAGAGGAAGACGACCAGGACGGGCAGGATCGACACGATCGTGCCCAGCGCCAAGGTGGGCAGCTGGACGGAGTCGGATCCCGCGGAGCTGGGATTGAAAGCCGGGGTCGACGCCAGGAGCGAGGTGAGCCCGACCTGGATCGGATAGCCGTCGCTCGAGGGCAGCATCACGAACGGGAGGAAGAAGTTGTTCCAGTTCTGTACGAAGCTGAAGAACGCCACCAGGGCGACGATCGGGGCGGCCAGCGGAAGGGCGACCCGCGAGAAGACCTGGAACCCGTTGCAGCCGTCGATGCGCGCGGCGGCGAGGATGTCACGCGGGATGCTGGTCGAGAAGTAGATGTAGGTGAGATACACGCCGAACGGGAAGAACGACATGGGCAGGATCACCGACAGCGGGCTCCCGATCAGGCCGACGCTGTTCAGTTCGAGGAAGATGGGCAGCACCAGTGCGGTGTTGGGGATCAGCATGACGACGAGCGTCAGCACCAGCAGCGCCTGCCGGAACCTGAACTCCGTGAGCGCGAGCGCGTAGCCGGCGGGGATGCTCACGAGGACCGTGATCACCAGAGCGCCGATCGCGTACAGCGCGGAGTTCCCGATCCAGGTCGTCACCGCACCGTCCTGGAAGGCGAACAACTGGTGCCAGTTGGCGACGAGGTCCGACCACGACCCGATCGAGAACGGGTCCGCGACGACGAGCGTCTTCGAGGACTTCGTCACCGCCAGCAGCAGCCAGACGATCGGGACGGCGAAGAACAGGACGAAGACGGCGAGCAGGACGCCTGCGATGGACCGCCCGCTCCACCCGCTGAGGCTCGGCCGGCGGCGTGCGGCGGAGAGTGCTGCCATGGTCATTCCTTCTCGAACAGGCCGCCGCGGGTCACGAACACCCAGGACAGCAGGAGTGCGACGACCAGCAGGATCAGCGAGATCGCGGCCGCGCCGTTGAAGTCGTTCTGCTGGAAGGCGTACTGGTAGGCCAGCTGGTTGAGCGAGTAGTCGTTGGGGACCACCGCGTTGCTGGCCTGGCTGAGCAACTGCGGCTCGACGAACAGCTGGGTGCCGGCCGCGAGCGACATGACGCCCATGTAGGCGACCCACTTGCGCAGCATCGGAAGCTGGATCCGCAGCGCGATCTGGAAGGCGTTCGCACCGTCGATGCGTGCGGCCTCGATCACCTCGGTGCTGATGTTGTTGAGCGCGCCGTACATGATGAGGATCCATCCGCCGGCTCCGGTCCAGAACGCGATGATCGCGAAGATCGCCGGAAGGTTGCCGGGCTGGATCACCTGCACGAAGCTCTCGAACCCCATCGCCTTGAGCAGGCCGCTGACGGGGCTCGCAGTCGGATCGAGGACGAAGAGCCACAGCAGGACGCTGGACGCGCCCGCGAGCGCGCCGGGCAGGTAGTAGACGAAGCGCAGGGTCGTGCTCACCCACCGCACGCCGATGGCGTGGACCACCAGCGACAGGCCGACGACGAACACGACCAGCCCGAGGAGCCAGATGACGAGGTAGGCGGTCACGTGGAACACGGCCGGCCAGAACCGGAAGTCCCCGACGACCGTGGTGAAGTTGTCGAAGCCCGCGAATCCGCCGTCGGCGTTCGTGAAGGCCAGGAACAGCGCGTAGAGCGACGGCACGATCCCGAAGACGACGGTGAGCAACGCGTAGGGCGAGACGAAGAGATAGCCGATCGGACTGCGAGCCAACGCGCGGCCGGCCGCCCGGCCGCCGCCCCGGCCGGGCCGCCGACGCCCCGAGGCGTCGACGGCCGGCCGGCCACTCGGAGGAGCCAGGGTCATGTCAGTTCACCTTGTATCCGTTGACCTTGGCCTGGTTCGCGATGGCCGTCTGCCAGTCCGGCAGCAGGTCCACGATCGACTTGCCGCCCGTGACGCCCGGGGTGATGGTCTTCGCCCAGATCGCCTCCTGGCTGTACGTGGGGTAGCCCCAGCCGTCCCAGACCTGCGACGCCGCGGTCACCACCGGCTGCAGCGGGGTGGCGTAGTACTTGCTCGCCTCCTGCTTGGCGACCCACTTCTGTGCGGCGGGCGCGTACGCCGGGTACCCCGGTGCGACATCGACCTGGTACGCGTCGTCCGTGGTGACGAACTGGACGAACTTCTCGGCGGCCTTCAGGTTCTTCGAGTGGCTGGAGACAAACCAGGTTCCGCCACCCACGTTGCCCGTCGCTGCCCCACTCTCGCCCTTCCACGGCAGCGGCGCGGCGACGCCGAGCTGCCCGGCCTTCACGTTGAGCGACTGGGGGTTGTTGAAGATCGCGCCGGCGTACCAGGCCGGACCCGGCATCATCAGCACCTTGCCCGTGTACTTCTTCAGGAACTCGGGGGTGAACACGCTGACCACCGGCACCGTCCCGTTGCCGCGGAGGGTGTCGAGCAGCGTGGCCGCCCGCTTGCACTCGGTCGAGTCGGTCTTCACGGAGACGGACTTGGGGCCGGTCACGTCATTGGCCTGGCACTTGCTGCCCCACATGAACACCTCGGGCGTCCAGGCGTCGCCGGCCGTCCCGACGATGTAGCCGGGGTGCTCCTTGGCGACCTTCTCCCCGAGCGCCTGGTACTCCTCCCATGTGGTCGGGAGGGTGTAGCCGAACTGGTCCAGCAGGGACTTGTTGTACCAGAGCACCGCCTGGGCGAGGTCGTTGCGCAGGCAGTACACGCGTCCTTCCACCGTGCAGGGGTTGAGCGAGCCCTCGGTGAAGTTGCCGAGCGTGTCCTTCGGGACCAGGCCCTTGTCGAGCACGGCCGCGAACGCCTGCTTGCCGCCGCTCTTCTGGCTGGCCCAGGCAGCGTCGTTGTTCTGGCTGGAGAAGACGACATCCGGCCAGCCGCTGCCGGCGCGGTCGAAGAGCTGCATCTTCGTCCGGAAGGAGTTGGACCCGTTGGCCGACCCGTCGTAGGTGACGACCTTGATCTTGGTGTCCGGGTTCGCCGTCTGGAACGCCTTCGCGGCGGCCTGCCGGTCCGCGTCCACCCAGACGGTGATCTCCGAGGATGCCTCCTGCTTGGCCTCGGGAAAGCCGTACGCGCCGTTCGCCGCGGTGCCCCCGCCGCCGCAACCGGCGAGGGTGAGGAGCGCCGTTGCGGCGCATATGACGGCGGCGGTCGACGTTTTACGGCGCGAGCGCACCGCAGTGTGGATTCCGGCCATGAGATGTCCTTGTCTTGTCGACTTCGTTGACGACTCTGCGCCAGGACTGTAGGGCATACGTATGATGTTTGTCATCACTTTGGGTGGCCCGTTGTTGTTCCGATTTTGACGGGTACGTCGAACGGCGGTCCTGTGCGGGTGGTTGGCGTCGCCCGCGGGCGTGAAGGCACGGTCCGTCGGCGGTCGGGGGCGCCGCGCGACCGGCACCCGGGAGCCCCTGTCGCCACGTCGTACGTGCTCACAGCGGTGGAGCTCAACTCCGCCGGAGCGACCGGAGATTCGGTGCCCCACGTGTTCCGCGACGCGGCCCCGGACGTCCGGACCGCGTTCGGCGGTCCCCCTCGGGCGGGCGGGTGGGGGCCGGCCGGTGCCACGGCCGGGGTGGGTCGGCCGGCGGCCCGGTGCCACGGGGGGATGCCGGGCGGGATCCGCACAGCGGTATCAAGTGCGGGCGGCACGCGGCGACTTTCAGCCATTGCCGGGTCTGTGTGCGCTTCCGCGGCGAGGCCACTGGGTGGTCGGGTCCGCGCAGGCGCCGCCGGCCCGTTCCTCCGCCTGATGCCGACCGCAGCGTTGCCCGGGGACCCGCTGCGCGCGGGGGAACCGGCCCGCGTCCCCGCCGAAGAGGGCGAGCGGATCCCGGTGACGTGGCGCCTCCGGAGCGGTGGAACCACGCTCTCGTGGCTGGTGGTGTGCAACGGGTCGCCGACCGGGGGCCGTCGGCTCCGACCCGTCCTGCCCCGGGCTGCCTCGACACCGAGGCAGCCCGGGGCCCGTGTCAACGCTGCTGTCCGTGCACCGGTCGTGCCGCGAGGGCCGGCCGCCTCGTGGAGGTCGCCGACGCCCGCGTCGCGAACCGGTCCCGTCGTACCCAGGGGATCGGCACGTGCCCGTCCGTCAGACCGCACTCATCGGCCGAGCCAGCCACCGTCGACCGGCAGAACGGTTCCGGAGACGTAGCGCGCGGCGTCCGACGCCAGGAAGACAGCGGCTCCCGCGATGTCCTCCGCCGTTCCCCACCGCCCCGCCGGTATCCGCTCGAGGATCGCGCGGGACCGGTCGGGGTCGTCCTGCAGGGCCTGGGTGTTGTCCGTCGCGATGTAGCCCGGGGCGATGCCGTTCACCGTCACACCGCGTCCGGCCCACTCGTTCGACAGGGCCCGGATCAGCCCCGCCACGCCGGACTTGGCGGCCGCGTAGCCGGGCACGTTGATCCCGCCCTGGAACGAGAGCAGGGAGGCGGTGAAGACGATGCGTCCGTGCCGCGCCTCCAGCATCCGCCGCCCGAGGACCTGGCTGAGCACGAACGTGCTCGTGAGGTCCACTTCGAGCACTTCGTCGAACCATTCCACGGGGTGCTCGGCGGCGGGAGCGCGGCGGATGGTCCCCGCGTTGTTGACCAGGATGTCCACCGGGCGCTCGCCCGTGGCGAGTTCCTCGGCGAACCGGGTCACCTGCTGCCGGTCGGCGAAGTCGACGCGGTGTCCCGAGAACGCGCGGCCGAGCCGGCGCACGCGGTCGCCGATCGCCGATGACGCCGGATCGAGGGTGGCGGAGACTCCGACGATGTCGGCACCGGCGGCGGCCAGGGCCTCGGCGACGGCGAACCCGATGCCGCGCTTGGCCCCCGTCACGACCGCGAGGCGCCCGGTCAGGTCGAACGGGTTCATGACGCGCTCACCTCGACGAGCAGCTTCATCGCCTGCCCGGCCTCGAGGACGCCGAAGGCCGACTGGATCTCGGTCAGCGGCACGATGCCCGTGATGAGCTTCTCGGCCGGGATGGCGCCCTCGGCCAGGAGCTCGATGGCGCGCTCGAAATCGTGGCGCTGGTAGACGCGCGCACCGAGCAACCTCAGCTCCCGCCAGAACACGCGGTGCAGGTCGACGGGGCGCGGTTGCGAGTGGATGGCCACCACCACGAGCGTGCCGCGGACCTTCGCCAAGCCGGTGGCACCGAGCACGGCCCCGGCCGATCCGGAGACCTCGAACACGACGTCCGCTCCGGCGCCGTCCGTCCACTCCTCCACCCAGGCGACCTGGTCGACCGACGAGGGGTCCAGCGTCGTCAGCCCCATCTCCTCGGCGGCTGCCCGCCGGGTCGGGTCGATCTCGGCGATCACGACCTCGGCACCGGACGCGGAGGCGACGGTGGCGATGAGAACGCCGATCGGGCCCGCGCCGATGACGACCGCCCTGTCACCCGGGCCGAGTTCGGAACGCCGTACGTCGTGAACCGCCACCGCGACGGGCTCCACCAGGGCGGCGTCCCGCAGCGAGATCCCCGCGGGCAGCCGTACGAGTGTCGACGCCGGTACGTTCCAGAACTCCTGGAGGGCTCCGGGGCTGTCGATGCCGATGAAGTCCAGGTTCTGGCAGATGTGCTCGTTGCCCGCCCGGCAGGCCGGACACGTGCCGTCCCAGGCCAGCGGCATGACCGTCACCGCATCACCCACCGACCAGCCCTCCACGCCGGGGCCGAGGGCGACGATCGTGCCCGACATCTCGTGTCCGATCGTCGCCGACTCGCCGACCCGGCCGTCCATGTCCCCGTGGAACACGTGGAGATCCGTGCCGCAGATGCCGACGTAGGCCACGGCGATCCGGACCTCGCCCGGACCCGGGTCGGCCGGTTCCCGCTCCTCGACCGCCATTGTGCGCGCGCCTGTGTAACGTGCCGCCAACATACCGATCGGCTCCTCCTCGCCATGTCGTGGGCCGCACCGGCCCACAGCCCGCGCAGCCTAACAGGAAACATCATACGTATGCTCTCCTGATTACACTCCTCCTCGTGACCAGCAATCCACCGCCACGCGACCACGCATCCATGGAACCGACGCTGCCGACCCGGGGACTGCGCACCGGGCACCAGCTCACGGAGTTGGGCCTGGGCGCCGCCCAGTTCGGCAACCTGTTCACCGAGACGACCGACGACGAGTCCTGGCGCGCCGTCAGAGCGGCGGCCGAGGAGGGGATCCGCTACTTCGACACCGCCCCGCACTACGGCCTCGGGCTGTCCGAACGCCGCCTGGGGGACGCCCTCCGCACGGCCGCCCCGCGAGGTGCGATCCTCTCCTCGAAGGCCGGGCGCCTGCTCGTGGACAGCCCGGAGACGAGTCACCGGCTCGACGACGACGGGTTCGTCGTGCCGGCCGCGAAGCGGCGGGTCTGGGACTTCAGTCGCGACGGGATCCTCCGTTCCGTGGAGGAGTCGCTGGAGCGGCTAGGGGCGGACCGGCTCGACATCGCCTATCTGCACGATCCGGACGACCACTGGGGGGCGGCATCGTCGAGCGGGATCTCCGCCCTGGCCGAACTCCGGGACCAGGGCGTCGTCGGTGCCGTCGGCGCCGGCATGAACCAGGCGGCGATGCTCGCCGAGTTCGTGCGGCGGACCGACGTCGACGTGGTGATGGTCGCGGGGCGGTTCACCCTTCTCGATCAGTCGGCTCTGGACGACCTGCTGCCCGTCGCCGCCGCCCGCGGTGTCGGTGTCGTCGCCGCGGCGGTCTACAACTCCGGTCTGCTGAGCACCAGGTCCGTGGACGGCTCGGCGCCCTACGACTACGGGGCGGCGCCGCGGGCCGTCGTGGAACGTGCCGCCCGCATCGCCGCCGTCTGCGAGCGGCACGGCGTGGAGCTCCCCGCGGCCGCCCTCCAGTACCCGTTGCGCCATCCCGCCGTCGTCTCGGTGGTGACGGGGATGCGCACCGAGGAGCACGTGCGCAGCAATGCCGCGCGGTACCGGGCGGAGATCCCGGCGGCGCTGTGGGAGGAACTGCACGTCACAGGGCTCGTCCCGGACCCGGTCCGGACGAGCCGGTCCTGAGGAATTACAAGTCATACGTCACACGAATCTTGTAGCAAACATCATACGTATGCTAACTCTGTGTCGGGCATCAACGCCCCTATCACAGGAAGCGATCGAACATGACATCGACGTCAGACTCGACCCGCTCGATGAGCAGACGACGGAGGCTCAGAGCCGGCGCCCTCGCGGCGTTCGGCGCCTGCGCCGTCATCGCGTCAGCGCTCATTCCCCTGCAGGCGCAAGCCGCGCCCCGGACGGTGTACTTCGCTGCCCCGGACGGCAAGGACGCCGGAAACTGCAGCGAGTCGAAGCCGTGCTCCCTGGAGCGGGCCCAGCATGTTGTCGGCCCGGCCACCAAGCACGGTGACGTGACGGTTCAGCTCGCCGACGGCACCTACCGCCTCGCCGAGCCCCTCCGGTTCGGACCCGACGACGACGGCGGCGACCACACCGTCGAGTGGACCGCCGCCCCGGGCGCCCACCCCGTCGTCACCGGCGCCTCGAAGGTCAACGGCTGGTCCAAGTCCGCGGCGGGCTCGGGCATCTGGGAAGCCGACACCCCCAGCGGCCTCGACACCCGCCAGCTCTACGTCAACGGCGTGATCGCCCCTCGCGCCGCCATTCGGCTGGCCAACGCGGACGTCACTCCCACCGCGACCGGTCTCACCATCAAGAACTCGGCCCTCAGCTACCTCGCCACGCTTCCCGACCAGGGGCGCATCGAGTTCGAGTCCCTCGGCGACTTCACGAACCGCTACTCGCCGGTCCAGAGCATCAGCCCCACCGCGATCACGATGGCGCAGCCCGCGTGGGACAACAACACCTGGGGCTGGGACACCGTCCAGAACTCGTTCCTGGCCGGTCCGAGCTGGTACCTCGACAACTCGCTGAGCTTCCTGACCCAGGTCGGCCAGTGGTACATCTCCCCGAGCGCCGGGAAGCTCTACTACAAGCCGGCGGACGGGGTCGACCCCAACCGGCTCGACATCGAGCTGCCCCGCATGGAGTCGCTGATCAGCATCGGCGGGACCTACGACGAGCCGGTGACCGGACTCGCCTTCAAGGGCATCCAGTTCTCCGGAACCTCCTGGCTCGGCCCCTCCACCGACGGGTACGCGGACCAGCAGAACGGCCTGTTCATCAAGGGCGCCTACGACTACCGCCCCGCCAACGCCTTCAGCAACTGCTCCCGCGGCTGTGAGATGTTCGAGCGGGCGCGCACCAGCTGGTACCAGGAGCCGGCCGCCGTGCAGGTCTCCGCGGCCAGCCGCATCTCGTTCACCGGCAACACGTTCACCAACCTCGGCCAGTCGGCGCTGGGCATCGGAAACGACGCGAACGCCACGGTGACCGGGGTCGGGCTGGGCGCCGGCGACATCGACGTGGTCGGCAACCGGTTCACGGAGAACAGCGGCCACGGCGTCGCGGTCGGCGGCGTGCTGCCCGACGCGCACCACCCGAGCGATCCGCGGATGACCAACCACGACGTCCTGATATCCGACAACACGATCAACCGCGTGTCGGTGGACTACAAGGACAACAGCGGCATCCTCAGCACCTACGTCACGGGTGCCCGCATCCTGCACAACGAGGTCTCCAACGTCCCCTACGACGGCATCGACACCGGCTACGGCTGGGGCATCAACGACGCCGGGGGCTCGAACGACTACGTCGACCGCGGCTACTACAAGTGGAACACCCAGTACACGACGCCGACGACGCTGAAGGACAACCAGGTCGAGGGCAACCTCGTGCACAACACGAAGGCGCGCTTCGCCGACGGCGGATCGGTCTACAACCTCTCCGCCAGCCCGGGAAGCGTGGTCTCCGACAACTACCTGTTCAACATCTCGGGAGTCGGCCTCTACCTCGACGAGGGCAGCCGCTCGATGACCTACGAGAACAACGTGGTCCAAGGCGGATCCTTCCTCTTCACCAACGCGTCCAGCCTCCGCAACAACACCAGTGACAACGTCATCCGGAACAACTGGTATAACTCGGGCGGCGCCTCGACGCCGAACGCCGCGGCGCACAACAACCAGCTGATCAACAACGTGAAGATCACCGGCGCCAACTGGCCGGCGGGCGCACGGGACGTGATCTGCCAGGCGGGTGTCGCACCGCAGTACCGGACCTCGCTCAACGCGAACCAGTTCGGCTTCACCGGGTGCCCGACCGGTGGACCGGTCGCACCGGCCTTCCGCACCGCCGGAAGCTCCGCTGTCAGCTCGTACTTCGGCCAGAGCGCGGGTGCGTTCGGGATCGCGGCGGCGGGCGCCGACGTGTGGGGCGCCGGCGGTCAGCACGACGACCAGTTCGGCGCGGTCTACGGGCCTGCCCCGTTCACGGCCGACTCGAGCGTGTCCACCCGGGTCGTGTCGGTCAACGACGCCAACGCCTGGGCCAAGTCCGGGGTCATGGTCCGCAACGACATGACCAAGGCGGGCAGTTCGGCCGGGTACGCCGTCGTCGCGGTCACCGCCCGCAACGGCGTCGTGTTCGAGTGGGACGCCAACGGCGACGGGTACCTGGACACCGACGCCCGCGCCTCCGTCGACATCTACCGCCCCGTCTGGGTGAAGCTCACCCGGTCAGGCACCTCGTTCAGCGCCTCGTACTCCTACGACGGCGCCAACTACGTCCCGATCGGTCAGCCCGTGACGCTGGCCTCGGCGGCGGCGAAGCAGGACGCGGGCATCTTCTCCACGTCCCACGACGTCACCCAGTCGGCGATCAACCAGTTCGACTCCGCCTCCTTCACGGCGGCGACGCCGTAGGTGCCGCTCATGGTGGATCGACGGCAGGCGCAGCACGTCGTCGGCCATCCGGCCGTGCGGGGCGGGGCGTACGCCCCGCCCCGCACGGCCTTCATGGTGAGCATCGGCCCGAGTGTGGCGACTCGGTCGGGCGATCTTCCGGATGTCCGGGCATGAGGGCAGGGCCTCCTGCACAGCTCATGGGTGTCGAATCCAATTGAGCAACAGGAGGCCCTGTGCTGCAGTCTTGCGTTCCGGTAGCGGCGGAGTCCAACTCGCTGCCGCTGTCGTGTGACTGTCTCGCGCACCGGTTCGGGAACGCCGCGGATCGCCCGTACAGGAGGCCGAAGTATCCTTCCGACATGACGGACACCGAGTGGGCGGCGATGCGCGAGCTGCTGCCGGTTCCGGCGTGGATCGAGGGCCGGGGCGGGCAGCCGGAGGGCTACTGCCATCGGCAGATGCTCGACCAATGCCACGAAGTTAAGAGCCCAGCGGCGGTGTCAAGCGTGGGCGGGATGCGAAGGGCCTCTGCTATTCAGGGGGATCGACCAAGATCTTCCT
>NZ_JBIVNJ010000046.1:0-48908 GCF_044753585.1 Streptomyces sp. NPDC088354
GGACGTGTCCCTGGTCGTCGCCGACGGCGAAGTCACCCTGACCGTGACGGACGACGGCGTGGGCATCCCCGACGGCGGACGCCGCAGCGGCCTGGACAACCTCTCCGAGCGGGCCCGTGCACTGGGCGGGTCGTTCACCGCCGGCACAGGCGCCGACGGCGGAGCGCTCCTGCGGTGGCGGGTACCGCTCGACAGGTAGTCGTCACCGCGGCCCCTCCAGGACCTCCGCTGCCGGCCTGCGGGGACTCGCCGGTCCCTCGGGACCGTAGCCGAGCCTGATGAGCATCTGGACGTGCACCGGTCCGCTGCCGGTACTGCGCAGCTCCCAGCGCAGGTCCGGCCACTCCAACGCCTGGTGCAGCAGCGACGCGCGCAGCCGGTGCGTCGTGGCGACCAGCAGCACGCGTTCCAGTGCCTGACCGGCCCGGAGCCAGTCTGCGGGCCGGTCGTCGGCGGTGGACAGGACGGCGATGAGCGGGCGCTGTTCGAAGGCGGCGGCGGGCACCTGGTTCTCGGGTCGAAGCGTGGAGAAGTCGCGGACCGGCAGCCGACCCGAGGAGTCCAGCGGGCCGAGGACTGCGGTCGGCAACCCGTCCCGCGCGCCGTCGCGGATCCAGCTGCGGCTTTCTGTCCGGCGCGCGGTGTCGGAGGCGTCTCGTCGTTCGGCTTCCGCGGTCAGCTCGAGCAGCCTCTCCGTCTCGTCCGCGTCCGGCAGGTGCAGCGCCGCGCCCTCGGTGTGCGCTGCGTCCGTCAGCTCGGCGAGGACGGGTCCCGCAGGCCGGTGGGCCGAGAACGGGAAGCGGCTGCTGTGCCGGCGCCACAGCGCCTGATACAGGTCCCCGCGGTGCTCCGGAGCGGCGCGGGGTGGACCGGCCAGGCGTACGGAGGCCAGCAGGTCCGGCTGTGCCGGCACCGGCAGCAGCCGGACGACCGGTTCCCAGCCGAGGTGTGCGCTCGCGACCCGCAGATTGAACACCGCGGCGCCGACGGACAGATGCACGGCCCGGCCCATCGGGTCGGCCTCCCTCAGCCCCCGCTCCCCCACGGCCCGCACCAAGAGCGTGGCGGTCTCCGGCTCCAGCCGGAAACGCCACGGCTGGCTGTTGTGGAACGACGGTGCGGCTACCGCGGCGGAGATCAGTTTCTCCAGGGCCACCGCGTCGATGACCGAAGTCGGCATGGCACTCTCCCTCCAGCCGGAACCTGTCTCAAGGTTCCGGCCGGGCCGTGCCGGGCGGGAGGGGCCGACCGGACCGGAGCGAGGGGCCACGTGGCCCGATCTCAAGGACGGGGTGCGGTGCCCCCCGTGCCCGTGCCCTGGTGCTGAGTGGCGAGGACGGCGGCCTGGATGCGGCGTTCGACGCCGAGTTTCGCGAGCAGCCGGGAAATGTGGTTCTTCACGGTCTTCTCCGACAGGAACAGCCGGCTGCCGATCTGGCGGTTCGTCAGGCCCTCACCGATGAGTTCGAGAATCTCCCGTTCCCGCGGGGACAGTGCGGCCAGCGTCACGTCCTCCTGGCTGGTGCCGGGGTCCTCCTGGTGGCGCAGACTACTCATCAAACGAGCGGTGGTGGCCGGATCGAGCATCGACTGGCCGGAAGCCACTGTCCGCACGGCGGACATCAGGTCGGCCCCCTTGATCTGCTTGAGGACATAGCCCGCCGCACCGGCCATGATGGCGTCCAGCAGCGCGTCGTCGTCGTCGAACGAAGTCAGCATCAGGCAGGCCAGTCCCGGCAGGCGGGAACGCAGTTCACGGCAGACCGCGATGCCGTCCCCGTCCGGGAGACGCACGTCGAGGACCGCCACATCGGGGCGCAGGGCCGGCCCGCGGGCCAGTGCGTGGTCCACCGAGCCCGCCTCTCCGACCACCTCGATGTCCGGCTCCGCGTCGAGCAGGTCGTGCAGACCGCGGCGCACCACCTCGTGGTCGTCGACCAGGAACACTCTGATCGGCGTCTGTGGTGTGAACTCCCGTGCACCGGTCATCCCGGCCCCCTGCCCTGTGTGGCGTTCCGTCCCGACGATCGTCGCCCATGAGCCGTACGCACACCAGGGCCGAACGGGCCCATGAAATGCGGGGATCGACCCGCACGGCCCCTGGGCCCTGCCTCTTCGGCCCCTGCCGCGTTCGGCCGGCCCCGTGCGATCGTCGCGGTACGAGACAAGGGGGCGTGGCCATGGACGCGACGACGGTGCTCTGGCATCAGCGGCGGAATCCGCTTCGGCGCCGATCGGACGTTCTCGCAGCGTGGACGGGGGTCACGGCGGCCTTTCTGACAGCCGTCGGAGCACCGGCGGTAGGCGCGGTCACCGCGTTCCGCGCGGAGGACTCCGCACTCCGGCAGGGACAGGACATGCGTCGGGTCGCCGCCGTGGTGACCAAGGACGCCGCCCATGCCGTGCCGAACGCCTACACGGGCTCCCGGGGCAAGGTCGAAGCACCCGTGCGATGGGCCGCTCCCGATGGCTCGGTGCACACCGGAAGCGCCCGGGTGGACTCGGACAGCCCGGCAGGTTCGATCACCACTGTCTGGGTTGACCGGGGCGGGCGGATCCACGAGGTGGCCCCGCCGACTCCCGGGCAGGCGCGCGTACAGGGGGTGGTGTCGGGAATCCACGGCGCCGTGGGAACGGGTGCGTTGCTCCTGGCGGGCCGTTGGGCAGTACGGCTGCGGATCGACCGGCGTCGCGCCGATGCCTGGGACCGGGAGTGGTCGCAGGTCGAACCTTCCTGGGCACACCGCCAGGCCTGAGCGCTCCAGCCGGGATGTGCCACCGGTAGCGGCATTCAGCCGATCGGAATGAGAACCACGGGGCAGTGCGCGTGATGGAGCACCGCGTGTGTCTCGGGGCCCATGCGCATTCCCAGTGGGTCGCCTTGCCGCCGGGCGCCGACGACCAGCACGTCCGCTGACCGGCTCGCCTCGACCAGAGCGGCGGCGGCCGGACCGGAGACGGTGTGGACCCGCACCGCGACGTCGGGGAACTGCTCGGCCCGCTCGGCCGTCGCGAACCGGGCGAGGTCCTCGTGCTGACGGGCCTGGGCCGGCACGTCCTGCCGCGGTGAGACCGGCCACTGCCCCATCCTCAGCAGCGGGCGGGTCCACGTGTGGACCACCCTCAGGCGTGCGCCGCGGCGGTCTTCCTCGTCTCGGCGCCACCCAGCTGGGCATCGCCCTGGCGTCCCGGGCTCGTCACGGTTCGCTGGACAACCCCTTCCTGCTGGTGGCCGTCACCACCGCGCTCGCGCTGCAGATCGCCGGTGTCTGCCTGCCCCCGCTGCGTGTGCTGCTGGGCACGGACCCCGTCTCGGCGGGGGACCTGGCCATCGCCTGCAGCCTGTCCGTCCTGGGATACCTGGTGATGCGCCTCCAGACGCGGCTGCTCCCGGCCCGCTGAACGAACCCGGGCCCCGCGGGGCCTGCGGCGAGCGGCCGCTGTACCGCCGGGCGGCCGGGACCCGGGCGGACTGCACGCGGCAGCGCCGCTCAGGAGGCGAGCCGGTCGAATCCCGAGGTGCGCCAGGTACGGCCGTCGGGCAGGACGGCGAGTGCCTCGTACCCGGCCAGCGATTCCAGCCAGTCGCGGGATTCCTCACCCCGTGCGAAGGCCGCGGTCGCGTAGGCGTCGGTCATCGTCAGGCGGGATCCGACGACGGTGACCGAGGCGAGCCCCGCGGCGGGAGAGCCGTCGTGGGGATCGAGGATGTGGGCGCCGCGTTCCGCGGTGCCCGAGGTGGCGACGGCCAGGTCTCCGTTCGCGATCACGACCGTTGCCAGCGCAGCGGGATGCAGCGGATGGGCGACGCCGATGCGCCACGGTGTTCCGGGAGCGGCCTGGCCGCGGACCTGGATGTCACCGCCGCCGTTGACGCAGGTGTGGCGTGCGCCGGCTTCGTGGAGCAGCCGGGAGGCGTTCTCGGTGGCCCAGCCCTTGACGATGCCCGAGGGGTCGAGGGTGCCGTCCGCCACGGCGCTGAACCAGCCCTCGGTGTCGCGGTTCGCCCGGGCGCACAGCGAGAGCACCTCGTGAACCTCCGACGGGCAGTCGGCCAGGCGGATCTCATCGCGGCCGAGCCTGCTGACGGCGCTGTCGTGCCGGTACGTGGAGAACACCGCGTCCACGGTGTGCAGGTGGCGGACCGCGTCGCCGAGGGCACGGTGGATCGCGGTCGTGGGCCTGTCCCGGATGTCGAAGGAGAAGACGGTGCCCATGACGTGCTCGACGTGTCGCAGACCCTGCTCAGTGTCACGCACGGGCCTGGTCCAGAGCGCTCTGCAGGGACTGGATGTAACCCTGGCTGGTGTAGCTGGCGCCGGACACCGCGTCGATGTGGGCGCTTTGGGCGCCCAGTGCCTCCTGCGTCAGGCGCGGCAGGGCGTAGGAGGCGATCTGCTGGTCCCGGCCGTTCTCGTCGGGTGCCTGCAGGACCCGGACGGCGGTGATCTTCCCTCTGGTGAGGGTGGCGGCCACCTGGACCGTCCCGTAGCGCGTGTCGATGGGAGTACCGGTGAAGGTGCCGCTGGTGGCAGCGCTCCCGCCCGAGGCCGCCTGTCGTCCGGACGGCGGTGAGGAAGAGGTCGGCGAGGGGGCCGCCGGAGCTTCTGCCAGAGGGGCCGGATGATGGGGCTTGAGGGAGAGCAGCGCAACGATCAGGGCGCTGGTCCCGGTCGTGGTGAGGACGGCTCGGCGCACGGCGGTACTCCTCAGAACGCGAACAACTCGTGGTGGATGCGGCGCGCCGGCACACCGGCCTCGCGCAGGGCCCGGACAGCGGCTTCCGCCATGGGCGGCGGGCCGCAGAGGTAGACGTCGTGGTCGGCCAGGTCGGGTACGAGGCCGTTCAGCCCCTGTGCCGTCAGGGGCGAGGAGAACCGTTCCGGGGTGTCGACGACGTAGTGGACGGTCGCGCGACGGCGCTCGGCTATCGCATCGAGTTCGCCGCGCAGCGCGAGGTCTTCGGGGCGGCGTGCCCGGTAGACCAGGGTCACCTGGCCCGGCAGGGTCTCGAACAGGGCCCGCAGAGGTGTGATGCCGACGCCGCCCGCCAGCAGCAGCACCTTGGCCGCGGTGCGGCGGTTCGCGGTGAAGCCGCCGTAGGGGCCTTCCGCCCAGACGCGGGTGCCGGGGGTCAGCCGGGCCAGTGCCCGGCTGTGGCCGCCTGCCGCCTTCACGGTGATGCGCAGGTGCCGCGGGTGGGCGGGGGCGGACAGGGAGTACGGGTTGGCGGTCCACCACAGGCCGCGGGTGAGGAAGCGCCAGCGCAGGAACTGCCCCGGTACGCCGCCCAGTTCGTCCAGGTGCTCACCGCCGAGGTGGACGGACACGACGCCCGGCGCCTCCGGCCGGACCGCGACGACCCTGAGCCTGTGGCGCAGCCCGCGCCGGACGGGCACGGCGAATCGGTACCAGGCGACCATGGCGGCGACAGAGAGGTACAGCGCGTACCAGGCGGCCTGGGCGGCCCGGTCGCCGACGAAGTCCGCACCGTTGGAGAGCTGGTGGCCGAAGGAGAGGAAGACCGCCAGGTAGGTGAGGAAATGCAGGTAGTGCCAGGTCTCGTAGCTCATCCTCCGGCGGGCCGCACGGGCGGAGAGGACCGCTGTGGCGAGGAACAGCAGAAAACCGGCGGTGCCCTTGAGCAGGTCGGGATAGTCCAGGACCAAGGTCGTGGTCTGCCCCACGAGGGAGCTGTGCGAGGCCAGGGAGTAGCCCCAGATGATCAGCAGGGTGTGGGCCAGGGCCAGCGACACGGTGCAGCGACCGCCCCACGCGTGCCAGCGGGCGAGCCGGTCGGTACCGACACCGTGGTCCAGGAGCGGGACCCGGGCCATCAGGGCGAGCAGGACCGCGCATGCGTATCCGGCGAGGAGCCCGGTGATGCGGCCGGCACCGGTCAGCCAGCCCGCCGGGCCGACGACGGAGGAGGTGTCGCTCCACCACAGCGCCAGGGTCCCGGCGGCGCCCGCCCAGATGACGAGCGGCGCGAGCACCGGGACGACGCTGCGAGGCGGCCGCCGGTGCTGCACGTGGCGGCCCTCGTATGCGGCACTCGTGGATGTCGTGGCCATGGAGTTCCCTGGGGCTCGATCGGGTGTCGGCGCGCCCAGCATCACCACCGAACCTCTGCGTACCCTCTGAACGGGGAGCCACAGCGACGTTTCAGAGGGAACTCAGAGGCTTCCCCCGCCGACAGGGGGGCGGCTCACGAGAGATCCTGGACGGACCATGGAAGAACGCAGTACGCCGCCCCCCGCCCTGCGACGTCCCGACGGCAGCCCGGTGCGGATTCTGGTCGTCGACGACGAACCCGATGTCACCGACGTGCTGTCCGGTGTCCTGACCGTCGAGGGCTGGGAGGTCCGCACGGCCGCCGACGGGGCGTCGGCACTGGCCGCGGCCCGGCAGTTCCGCCCCGATGCGGTGATCCTGGACTGGATGCTCCCCGACGCCGACGGCCTGCAGGTCCTGCGCGAACTGCGACGCGACGCGCACCGCGTGTGCGTGCTGTTCCTGACCGCCCGCGACGCGATCGAGGACCGCGTCGCCGGGATCACCGCCGGCGGTGACGACTACGTGACCAAGCCCTACAGCCTGGAGGAGGTCCTCGCCCGGCTGCGCGGCCTGCTGCGCCGGGCCGGCATGACCGCGGAAGCCGACGCCGGCCTGCTCGTGGTCGGCGATCTCACGATGGACGAGGAGGCCAGGGAGGTCCGCCGCGGGGGGACGGCGGTCGATCTGTCCCGTACCGAGTTCGAACTCCTGCGGTTCCTCATGCGCAATCCGCGCCGTGTGCTGTCCAAGGCCCAGATCCTCGACCGGGTCTGGGCCTACGACTTCGGCGGCCGGGCTCACGTCGTCGAGCTCTACATCAGCTACCTGCGCAAGAAGATCGACACGGGACGCCCCCCGATGATCCACACCGTTCGCGGGGTGGGCTACGTCCTCAAGCCGGAGACGCCATGAGACGGCTCCCTCCGCGTACCCTGCGCGGTCAGCTCACCGCCGGTCTCCTCGTCCTGCTCGCCGTCGCCTGCCTGACCGTCGGCGTCACCACCGTCCTCGCCCTCCGCGGATTCCTGGTGGGGCGGCTCGACGAGCAGCTCACGGCGGCCGACGGCCGCTTCGCCGCCAGCCTGGAGCACGAGAGGGCCCCCGACGCGGACAACCGGCCGGACACCCGGGGACAGGCCGACGCCACCTTCGGTGCCCGGCTGCTCGACGGCGTCGTCACCCAGGCCGCGGTGGTCGACGACACGACGGACCGACCCCTCACGCTCCTCCCCGGTGACCGTCGCGCCCTCGCCCGCATCCCGGTCGACGGGACAGGCCACAGCATCCGCCTCTCCCCCCTGGGCGGCTACCGGGTCGTAGCGGTTCAGGGCGACGACAACGACATCCTCCTCACGGGGCTCCCCCTGCACCCCGTGGAGGCGACGCTGCACCGGCTCGAAGCCGTCGAGGCCGGGGTGTTCGGCGCTGCGCTCCTCGCCACGGGCATCGCGGGGGCGCTGTGGGTGCGGGTCTCGCTGCGCCCCCTGCGCAAGGTCACCGAACAGGCGACGGGCGTCGCGCGGCTGCCCCTGGCCGACGGCGACGTCGCCATGCCCGAGCCCCTCCCGGACTCCGACCCGCGCACCGAGGTCGGACAGGTCTCGGTCGCACTCAACCAGATGCTCGGACACGTCGAGGACGCCCTGGTTCGCCGCCAGGCCAGTGAGGAACGCCTGCGGCACTTCGCCGCCGACGCCAGTCACGAACTGCGCACCCCCGTCGCCAACATCCGCGGCCACGCGGAGCTCGCTCTGCGCCGGCACGGCCCCGTGCCCGCCGACATCCGCCACGCCCTGGAACGCATCCAGTCCGAGTCCCACCGTATGTCCCGCCTCGTCGACGACCTCCTGCTCCTGGCCCGGCTCGACGCGGGACGCCCCCTGGAACACGAGGACGTCGACCTGACCCTGCTCGTCCTGGACGCCACCCACGACGCCCGCGCCGCGAGCCCCGGCCACCGCTGGCTCCTGGACCTCCCCGAGGAACCCGTCACCGTGACCGGCGACGCCCACCGCCTGCAGCAGGCGGTCGGCAACCTGCTTGCGAACGCCCGCACCCACACCCCGCCCGGCACCCAGGTGACGGTCGCCCTCACCTCGGACGAGGGCGGTGCCTGCCTGACCGTCAGTGACGACGGACCGGGCATCCCCGAGGACCTCCTGCCCGAGGTCTTCACCCGTTTCGTCCGCGCCGATCAGGCGCGCTCGCGCAGTACCGGCAGTACCGGACTCGGGCTCGCCATCGTCCAGGCCGTCGTCACCGCCCACCAGGGCACCGTCCACGTCAGCAGCCGCCCAGGACACACCGCGTTCCGCGTGGTACTCCGCACATGAGCCGGCAGACCGGGCGCCGCGTTGTGGAGGGCGCCGGCCCGGGCTTCCACCAGTCGGCAGTGGTCGGCAGTCGGCGGGTACCGCGTCGCCCGCGTCCAGGACCAGTACGTCACAGGGCACCAGTTCCCGTACGGGCACCACCTCGCGCTCGCCGTCCCGCAGCGCGGTACAGGTGTGCCGGACCATCGCTCGCAGGGACTCCGCCGTGCGCTTCGCCGAGTACTCCCGGGTGAAGCCGATCACCGCGTCGAGCAGCACCACTCCTACGATGGCCAGGGCGAGTTGGAGCGCCCCACGGTCGTGGGGGCTCTGCAGTCCGTATGCCAGGAACGTGATGACCAAGGCGATGAGCAGCACGATCGCGCACAGGTCCGTGAACCGGGCCGGCAGCCGGCGCCACAGGCCTCGACCAGCCGTCGCGGGCATTTCGTTCGGACCGTACCGCCGCAGGCGGCCCGTCGCCTCGGCGACCCCCAGTCAGCGGAGGCGCCGTCGTGGCCACGCCGGGGGCGTTCTCCCGACGCTCAGCTGCGAAGCGAGCCCTCGGCGATTTCGTGGACATGGGGCGCGACGGACCGTCGTTGTGTGTCGTCCAGCCGGTACGTGAGCCGGTTCACCACGGCGACGACACCGTCTATACGGCGCGTCAGACCCTCGGCAAGAGGGATCTCACTGCGGCGCTCCAGCCGGCCCTCAAGGATGACGACCCCGCCCTGGACGCTCACCGCGAGGGCATCCGGACCGAGCCACAGGGCTCGGATCGCCACCTCGTCGACCACTTCGGCACGGATGTCGGCGTCGGGGCGCAGGAACATCTGGAGCAGGTCCCCGCGGGTCACGATGCCGACGAGGCGGTCCTCCTCGTCGACCACGGGCAAGCGGTTGACCTTGTGTTCGGCCAGGGCACGGGCCGCGACGGCGACGGCATCGGTCGCACGGACGGTGACGGCCGGTGCGGACATCAGCTGCCCTGCGGTGCGATCGTGGAGGCCGGCGGCGCCGGACCGTGCGGACTGCTGACGGGCGGAGCCCTGGGGCTCGGCCTGCCGCGCCGTCAGGTCGGTCTCGGAGACGACCCCCAGCACCTTGTCGTCGTCGTCCACCACGGGCATGCCGCTCACCCCATACCTGCCGAGCAGTGCGGCAATGTCCCTGAACGGGGTTTCGGCCCGCACGCTGACGACATCCGGGGTCATGACGTGCCCGGTCTTGCGGAGCCTCATCGTCATCTCCTTCCGGCCGCGACGGCGCGGCCTCAGGCGGGGCGGCCCCCTCACTGTCTCGGTTCAGCGTGGAGCGGCCGCCGGCCTGGTGGTGTCGTCGGCCTTGAAACCGAGACGCGCCCGGACGTCCACGACGCCGTCCACTCCACGGCACAGCTGCGTCACGACGGGGATGAGGCTCCTGCGGTCCACCACGCCGTCCAGCGACACCTTCCCGTCGGTCACCGTCACGGCGACAGCTCCCGGGGCCAGACCGAGAGTCCTCACCAGCACGTCACCGGTGATCTCCTCGAGGATCGCGTGGTCCCTGCGCAGGAACAGCTGCAGCAGGTCCGTGCGGCTCACCACCCCCACGAGCCGACCCGCCTCGTCCACCACCGGCAGCCGCTTGACGTTGTGGCGTTCCATGACCCGTGCCGCCTCCACGACCGACCACTCGGACCGTGCGACGACCACCGGGCTGCTCATCAGACCTTCCGCGGTGGTGGCGTCGATGCGGGCACGGTCCTGGGGCCGCGGGTGCGGGGGCGGCAGCAGGCCGGCCGGGTCGAGCAGCCCCGCCTCCTTGCGCAGCAGATCGGCCTCCGACACCACCCCCACGGGTCGTCCGTCGTCGTCGACCACGGGTACGGCGGTGATCTCGTGCTCCGTGAGCTGCTTCGCGATGTCCTTGAACGACGTGTCCCTGCGTACTGACACGACGCCCTTGGTCATCAGGTCGCCGACGTTGCGGTGATGCATCGTCTCCGCCTCCTGCCTGTAGCCCGTGCCCGCCCTCTGCGGGCTCTGCGGTGTTGCACCTCCACTGTCGAACCGTGTGCGGGGTCCCGGCATGGGCCAGTGGGGCCACGGGAGTCGGCCGAGCGGCCCACCAGAGCGGGCGGCAGCCGGCTGCTCGGCGTGCACGCCGGGTCCTGAAGCCCGCTCCATGGGCCGCCCGGCCCCGGAGACGGGACCAGCGGCCCCTGCCCGGCCCCCGACGGTGCCCGGGAACCTGAACCCGTCAGACCTTCCCCTCGAACCCGGGTCGCCTGTGCGCCGGTTCATCAGGAGGCACTTCATGTCCCTTGCCATCACCGCGGGAGTCGACGGATCGCCCGCCGGCCTGGCCGCCGCGGACTGGGCCGCCCGCGAGGCCCGGCTCCGAGGCCTTCCCCTGGTCCTCGTACACGTCCACGACTGGCAACCGCGGGCGTACACCTACGCGCCCCTGGCCGGTGGGATCGCTCCGCTGGACGCCGGGACGCAAGCCCACTGGGCGGAGCGCACTCTGCGGGACGCCGCCACGGATCTCGGGCGCCGCCATCCGGGCCTGGAGATCTCCACCCGGCACCTGGGCGGGGAGCCCGCCGCGGTGCTGGCCGCCACCGCGCAGGAGTCGGAACTGCTGGTGCTCGGCTCGCGTGGCCTCGGCCCGGTGACCGGCTTCCTCGTCGGCTCGGTGGCCTCCGCCACGGTCGCCCGCGCCGCCCGCCCGGTCGTCCTGGTGCGGGCCGGCGGCACCGAGGGAGACCCCACGAGCGGCCGCTCCGATGCGGCGGCGTCACGCGACGTGGTGCTGGGACTGGATCTGACCCGTCCGAGCGAAGAGCTGGTCTCCTTCGCTTTCGAGGCCGCTTCACTGCGCCGGGTCCCCCTGCGTGTCGTGCACGGCTGGAACCTGCCGCCTGCGTACGGCTATGACGCCGGGGCCGCCTACGCGGAGCTGCAGAAGGAGATCGCCGTCACGGAGGCGGGCGCTCTGGCGCAGGCACTGCTCGGATGGCGGGAGAAGTACCCGTCGGTGGCGGTGTCCGAGCACTCCCTCCTCGGAGGTGCCGTACCGCTCCTGCTGGACGCCGCGGCAGACGCCTGCCTCGTCGTGGTGGGCCGTCGTATCCGCCGGTCCGCTGCGGGCATGCACGTCGGTCCTGTCGCGCACGCGATGCTGCACCACTGCGCCGTCCCCGTGGCGGTGGTCCCGCACGCCTGACACGGCCGCCGCGTATGGGCACGCCTCTCACGGCCCGGCGGAAAGGGTCGGGCCGTCAGAGCTCAGGCTTGGTCGGGAACGACGGCCACGGGGCACGGTGCGTGATGCAGCACGGCATGGTTCACCGGCCCCAACTGCAGTCCGACGGGACTGCGACGGCGCCGCGCGCCCACGACCAGCAGGCCGGCGCCTCCGGCGGCATCCAGCAGCGACGGGCGTGCACGCCCCTCGGGCATCAGGCGTTCGACGGGCACGTCCGGGAAATCAGCCGTCGGCCGCCTCAGAGCCTGGTCCAGCCGTTCCACGGCCACGGCGTGATCCTTGTGGGCGGCCGAATCCCGCCATCCCTCCCAGTCGGGGCCCACGCCGTGCGGCGTCCTCCAGGCATGGACGGCCAGGACGCCCCAGCCGCGCAGTCGCGCTTCGGTGAAGGCGAACACGCAGGCGGCATCCCCTGACCCACCAGCTGGATCGATGCCCAGGGTGATCCACGGCCTGCCCCCCGGATCGGCACCGTCGCCGCGGATCACGACGACCGGGCAGGTCGCCTTCGCCGCCACCGTCAGACCGACCGAACCCAGCAGTTGAGAGGCGAACTCGCCACGCCCGCGGCTGCCGACCACGATGGCGGCGGCCTGGTGACTCAAGTGCAGCAGTGCTTCCTCCGCCTCCTCGGCCAGGACCTCGCGCGTGACCTCGATCTCCGGCCGGCGCAGCAGCGCGCGTTGCCCGGCCGACGCCAGGATGCGCTCGGTCATGCCCCGCTCGGTTGTACGGCCCGCCCCGAGGGACGGCGCGGATCCTTCGTAGCGCTCCCAGAGGGAGGCGTACACGATGCGCAGTTCCGAACCGCGCAGGGCCGCTTCATCGGCGGCCCAGTCCACGGCGATGAGCGCGGCATCGGAGCCGTCCGTGCCCACGACCAGGGGAAGCGGCATGATCGCCACCGCCTTTCTCCGGCTTTCGCCCTTTTGTCAGTTTCGGGATCGGCAGTCCCCGGAGACAGGGGTTGCCCGGCCCTGCCCGGGGTCCGGTCGGCCGGAGTACGGGTCCTACCGGCCCATGCGCCGCCCCACCGGAACGAGGGAGAGTGATGGCGAGGGACGGAGGACGGAGGACGGAGAGGAGACAGTGATGTGGCACCGAAACGTCAGTGACCTGATGACGACGCCCGCGGTGAGCGCGCGGCCGGACACGGCCTTCAAGGAGATCGCGAAACTCCTCGCGGAACACGACGTCACGGCGCTCCCGGTCGTGGACCGCGACGATCGTCCCGTGGGGGTCGTCTCCGAGGCGGACCTGATGCGCAAGGCGGCCGGGCAACGCGATCCGGCCGACCTCATGCCGCCGTTGTACGCCTCGCCCGCGGACCGCGCGAAGGCGGAAGCCGTCACCGCCGGCGAACTCATGACGAGCCCGGCCGTCACGGCCCGGCCCGAGTGGACCGTGGTGGAAGCCGCCCGGACGATGGAGCAGCACCGGGTGAAGCGCCTGGCCGTGGTCGACGAGGTCGGCTGCCTGGCCGGGGTGCTGAGCAGGTCGGACCTGCTCAGGGTGTTCCTCCGGCAGGACCGTGCGATCCGCGACGAGATCAACTCCGAGGTGATGGGCCGTGCCTTGCGGCTGTCGCCCCTGGCGGTCACGGTGCACGTGGTCGACGGCCGCGTGACCCTGGAGGGGACGATCGAGCGGCGGAGTCTGATTCCCGTCCTGGTCGCGCTGTGCAGCGGCGTCGACGGGGTCGTCGACGTCCGTGAGCACCTGCGGTACCACGAGGACGACTCCAGCCGTCCCGCGCCGACTCACCGCCAGCCCGCCTGACCCACGGGGCTCCTCCCGTCGCGGCGCCGTTCATCCCCGGCGACTGGCGACCGCTGAGCAACAGAGAGGCATGATCATGACCGGCAACACCACGTCCCATGCCCGCGGCGACATCGGCCGGCGGGTCGCCCGGCGCCGTGAGGAACTGGGGCTGTCACGCGACGAGGTCGCCCTCAGCGCCGGCCTCTCCACCGGCTACCTGCGTTTCCTCGAGGAGGAGGCCACGGCGGCTCCCGCCATGGGAACGCTGCGCGGCCTTGCGGCGGCGTTGAGCACCACGGTCGTCGCACTCAACGGAGGCGAGGCGGATCTTCCCCCCGGACTGGGACAGGCTTCCGCGCACCCGCGCTTCCTGGAACTCGAACCCGACGAGTGCCGGGAACTGCTGGGCACTCACGGTGTGGGTCGTGTCGTCACGTTCGCCGACGACGGTGTGGCGGTGCTGCCGGTCAACTACAGCATCGTGGGACAGGCCATCGTGTTCCGGACGGCGACCGGGTCCGCACCCGCCGCCGTAGCGGGCACCGATGTCACCTTCGAGGTGGACAGTGTCGACGAGGCCCTGAGCCAGGGCTGGAGCGTCCTGGCACGCGGCCACGCCCGTGCCGTGGCGGGCAGGCAGGCGGAGGAACTGGAACGGCTGGCCTACACCGGCCCCTGGCCCGGCAGGGACGACCGCGACCTGTGGATACGCATCGACGTGAACGACCTCACCGGGCGTCGCATCGAAGTCCCGTGACAAACCGGCCCGACACCCGGCGAGCCGGGCAGAGCCGCACGGACCGCGGTAGGGGCCTGCGGGACCGGAACAGGAAACGCCCGTACCGGCCGCAGGGCCACGGAAACACTCGGAGGCAGTCATGACCACCAGCCGCACGACCGGGCTCCTCGACGCGTTGCCGCCGACTGCCCGCGGGCGCCTGACCGAACTGTCCCGCGAGGTCGACTTCCCCGAGCGGACCCGTGTCTTCGAAGAGGGGCAGCGAGCGGACCGCTTCTGGGTCATCCGGACCGGCTCCGTCTCCCTCGATCTGCATGTGCCCGGCAGGCGCGCCGCGGTCGTCGCAACACTGGGACCGGGCGATCTGCTCGGCTGCTCCTGGCTCTTCCCCCCGTACACCTGGCACTTGGGAGCTCAGACCCAGAGCCCCGTCCGGGCGCTGGAGTTCGACGCGACGATCGTGCGGGCACTGTGCGAGGCCGACGCCGAATTCGGCCGTGATGTCGCGCGGCGCGTCGCGGAGATCGTCGCGCATCGGCTGCAGGGCGCCCGCACACGTCTCCTCGACCTCTACGCCCCCTACGGGAGCGGCCAACGCGGATGACCGCCGGGGCGCGTCCCCGCGGCGGAAGGAGGATCTCGTGCACGGGAGCCCGCACATCGTGAGCGACGTCATGACACAGACGGTGGTGGCCGTCGCCCGTGGTGCTTCGTTCAAGGAAATCGTCGAGACGATGGCGAAATGGAAGGTGAGCGCCGTCCCGGTGCTGGAAGGTGATGGCCGGGTGATCGGTGTGGTCTCGGAAGCCGACCTGCTGTCCAAGGAGGAGTACCGCGACAGCGATCCGACCCGGGCCGAGCAGATGCGCCATCTGGCCGAGATCGCCAAGGCCGGAGCGGTGACCGCCGAGGAGTTGATGAGCGCTCCAGCGGTGTGCGTACGCGCCGACACCACGCTCGCCCAAGCCGCACGGGCCATGGCACAGCGCCGGGTCAAGCGCCTGCCGGTGACCGACGGCGAGGGCATTTTGTGCGGCGTGGTCAGCCGGGGCGACCTGCTGAAGGTCTTCCTGCGGCCCGACGAGGACATCGCGGAGGAGGTGCGCCGTGAGGTGGTGGCCTATCTGTTCCCCGGACAACCGTCGCCGGTGCGCGCGGATGTGAAGGAAGGCGTCGTCCGCTTCAGCGGTACGCCACGCGACACGGCCCTTGTGCCCGTCGCCGCCCGCCTGGCCCGCGCCGTGGAGGGCGTCGTGGACGTCGAGTGGGACTGAGGGGAGGGTTCTCGGCCACAACCACTCCGCCGATCAGGCCACGGACGGCCGCGCCGCGAAGCGTCCGCCGCACGAAGTGAGCGTTCCAGGAAAGCGAGGGCACCGGGAGATGGGTGACAAGAAGCGGCAGGGCCGCCTGTCCCTGGGCGCCTACGAGCGGGAACTCTTGCGCCTGCAAGTCGAGTTGGTCAAGTTGCAGGAATGGGTGCGGGCCGAGGGCCACCGGCTCGTCGTCGTCTTCGAGGGCCGCGACGCGGCGGGGAAGGGCAGCACGATCAAGCGGGTCACGGCCCATCTCAACCCGCGCATCGCGCGCATTGCCGCCCTCCCGGCACCGACCGAACGTGAAAGCACGCAGTGGTACTTCCAGCGGTACGTCGACCACCTGCCGGCGGCCGGGGAGATCGTGCTGTTCGACCGCAGCTGGTACAACCGTGCCGGTGTCGAGCACGTCATGGGCTTCTGTACCCCCCAGGAGCACGCGCGCTTCCTCCACCAGTGCCCGATCTTCGAGCGGCTGCTGATCGAGGACGGCATTCTGCTGCGCAAGTACTGGTTCTCCGTCAGTGACGCCGTCCAGGAACAGCGCTTCAGGGCCAGGCTGGACGACCCGACCCGCCGCTGGAAGCTGTCGGGTATGGATCTGGAGTCCATCACGCGCTGGGAGGCGTACTCACGTGCCAAGGACGAGATGTTCGTGCACACCGACATCCCCGAGGCCCCCTGGTACGTCGTCGAGAGCGACGACAAACGCGCGGCGCGCATCAACATGATCGCGCATCTCTTGTCGAGCATCCCCTACGAGGAGGTTCCGCTGTCTGCCATCGAACTGCCGCAGAGGCCGCCTTCGACGGGCTATCAGCGTCCGCCGCGCGACTTGCAGACGTTCGTGCCGGACCACGCGGCCGGCCTGTGCGAGTAGGGCTCGCGGGCACGATCCGCCGACGTGTCGACGGCGTACCGCGCACCGGAGACGCACCGCCGCAAGGAACATCGGCGGCACGCCGTGAGCGCGCTGGGAACCGGACCGCGTCCCGCAGCGGGCATCCCGCGCCGTTCATGCTCCACGGCGGCACGGCCACGGCTGTGGCCCCCGCTGCCACGGCCCTGCCGTTGGGCCTGGCAGATCTCGACGGGGTCGGCACCCCCGAAGCCGTCTTCGCGTTTACCGCGGGAGCCACGGACCGCTCTGCCGCCCGAAGACTTGCCCGCGGCCCTCCACGACGAGGGCGACGACGTGGCCATGATCGCCGTCCGACGGGAACGGACCGCGCCGCCCGCGGTCCATGGCGTCGAGCCCCTCGCCGGCGGTATCCGGCGCCTGCCGTCGATCATTGGTCCCGCGCGTCCGGCGCGTCCGGTGCGTCCCGGCGCAGGCTCGCCGCCTCGGGTCCGGGCGCGGCCGGCTGCGGCTGCTCCTGGCCTCTGACGATGACGATCGGGCACGGTGAGTGCTGGGTACAGTGCTGTCCCACCGATCCCAGCAACGCCTCGGCGAACCCGCCGTGTCCACGGTTCCCGAGCACCAGCAACGAGGCGCCTTCGGCCGCCGCGAGCAGCACACCCGCCGGTGTGCCGTACTCCACGCGGCTGTGGATGTCCACCGCGGGCTCCGCCCCCGTCACGGTGGCGATGGTGTCGTCGAGGACCTGCGCCGCCGCGCCATCGAGATTCAGATCCTGTCCCATGGGGGGCATCCAGCCGAACGAGCCGTAGAACTGTGGGTACTCCCACGCGATCACTGCGTCGATCACCCCGTCCACCAGCGACGCCTGCCGTACCGCCCAGGCGAGCGCCTCCTTCGAGGACGGTGAACCGTCGACACCGACCACGATCCGCGGCCTGTTGTCCTGCTGCGTACTCACACTGCCTCCTCGGCGACGGTCCCGTCGGCGCGACCGCGCGACCGTTGGTGACGTGAGGTCTCATCGCCGCTCCCGCCGTCCGGGTGCGGTACGACGACGACCGGCGAGCGCGCGTGGTGGAGAACGCCCTGGCTGACCGATCCCATCAGCATGCCGGTGAAGCCGCCGAGGCCGCGCGAGCCGACGACCAGTCCCCTGCAGTCGGCCGAGGCGTCGGTGAGCGCCTGGACGGGGTGCCCCCGTACGACCTCCTGGCGGAGGTCCACGTCCGGATGGCCGGCGGCAGGCCCTTCCACCGCTCGGGTCAGAGCCTGCCGTGCCTCCTCCTCCGCCGCCGACCTGTTCGGGCCGCCGAGCAGCCCCGGGTGCCAGGCGTACACGGCATGTAGGCCCACACCGTGCAGGGATGCCTCGTCGAAGGCGAAGTCCACGGCTGCCGCCGAATGCGTGCTGCCGTCCACACCGACGACCCAGTGCTTCTGCGTCTGCCCTGTGGCTGCCGACTCCGGGACGACAGCCACGGGACAGCGGGCCTGGGCGACCACCGGAAGGGTGACCGACGCGGAATGGAACAGATCCTGGGCCGTGGCCGGATGCCGGGAGCCGAGTACCACCAGCGCGGCGTCCTGGGCCTGCTCGCGCAGCACCCACACGGGATCGCCCTCGGCAAGCAGTGCGGAGACCTTCACGTCCGGCTGCCGGGACTCGGCGAACGCCACGGCCTCGGCCAGCAACTGCTCCCCCGCCGTGTGCAGGGCCGCGTTCCACTGCTCCCAGGAAGGCGGGACCTGGTCCGGCCGGTATCCGGCGGTGGGAACACCCTGGGCGTGCAGCAGCAGCAGCGGAAGCCGTCGCCGCGCGGCCTCGTCGGCCGCCCAGGTCAGCGCGGACCGGCGCTCGGGTTCCGGAGCGACACCGACCACGATGGGCCGGTGACCTGGTGAAACCGTCATCATTGCCTCCCAGGCGCACTGGTTCCCATGCGACCCTCGCCGCGTCACCGTCGCCCGCGGGAACGGTCTTCGCACGCGGTGGGAAAGGGACCCACGGCGCGCCTGGCGCGGCACGGCGACGGGGCACCGACGGGTACGGCGCCCGCTGGGCCCGCACGTCCCAGCGTGTGCGCGGACCTGCCGAGCCGCAATGCCGCGGCGCCCCCACCGGAGGCCGGCACAGTTCGGTTGCGTCGGCGGATGTCCGAGGTCCGGGGGCGACACCGTCCGCATCGCGGGGGCGATGACGGTACAGCCCGGCACTGACGTTTCCGTCCCTCCCCTGCTGCGTTTGTGCGGGAGGGAGCCCAAGCACTCATCGCTGATCGCTACGAAGTCACCGGGCGCTGTCGGCGGCGCGAGGTGGCCGCCGGAACCGAAGGCAGGGTCGTGCCGGTGGGGGAACCGCGCCGATGACAGTGACAGCGCCGCGTGCACCACAGGCCGGAGGCCCGGTCGTGGCGACGGCAGGGGGCGGCACCCGCGGCGTGCGGGGTCCGCCACGGATGCGCGCCCAACCGCGCTTCCGCGGGAGCGGCCCTCGGTCGAGGAGGGACACCCACCATGACAGCCGGATTCCCCGCAGCGGCCTCTGCGGACCTGCCTGGTGACGTACCGGGCAGGCGGCTCTCCCGCCGGGCGGTCCGCCGTCCGCCGGAGCCGACCCCGTCGGCTGGGCCGACCGGGTGGCCGAGGTTCCGGAGACGGCACGGGCAGCGACCGTACGCACCCACGACCGCCGGCGTCCCCGCGGTCGCTCGGGGGACGGAGGAGCACAGCGGTTCCCGGCCCGATCCGCCTTGCGCGCCGCCGCACTGACGGTCGTGGCCTGTCCCGCTCGGCCCGCATGCGCGTCGCGGCCGAATCCGCGTGGGTGTCCGGGCGCGGGAATGCCTGCCGTGTCCTCACGGCTGTGCCGTCGTAGGGACCGGAACGACCGCCACCGGGCAGTGCGCACCATGCAGCAGCGCGCGGGTGACAGGACCGAGCCGCGGACCGGGCCCGCCTGCGCGGCGATGCGCGGCCACAACGACCACGTCGGCGGTACGCGTGGCCTCAAGAAGAACGTGGGGCGCCGTACCGTGGACGGTTTCGATGTCGGTCGCGACTTCCGGGTGGGCCTTGCCCAGCCGAGCGACCGTCCGGATCACTTCCGAGTGCCCCGTGAACACTCCCTCGGAACACTCGCCCGTCCGCTGCCTTCGGGGCGCGGTCGGCTGGGAGGTCCAGGCATGCAGGACGGTCAACGAGACGTGGCGGCGGTCGGCCTCGGCCAAAGCGAACGCCGCCGCCTCGGTGTCGGCGTCGCTTTCCAGGCCCAGCACCACGTGACCGTGTCCAGTGGGTCGCGCAGGTGACTCCCCGCGCACCACGAGCAGCGGACACGCCGAGTGCGCGGCCACATGGAGGCTCACCGAGCCCAGGAGCGCGCCCGTGACAGCGCCGTGCCCCCGCGTCCCGACCACGGCGAGACCCGCGTCGCGACTGCGGCGCACCAGCACTCCCCCGGCGTGCCGGTCGACCAGCGAGGTACTCACCCGCAGGCCCGGGCGCAGTTCGGCGGCGCGTGCGGCGGCCGACGCGAGCAACGCCTGCGCGACATGGTAGGGGCGGACCCCCTGGCGCGCGGCCTTGCGGTGGCCGCCCCAGGGCTGCCCGTGCAGGATCTCCAGCCGCACATCACGCCTGTCGGCCTCCGCCACCGCGGCGTCCAGCGCACGCCCGGAGGCCGGCGAGCCGTCCACCCCGACGACCACATGTCCGAACAACTCCGGGTTGGGCGGCGGCTCCCACCACGTGGAGCCCAAGTCCTGGTCCGGATCCGCGTCCATCGTGCCCCTCCTTCGCTCTCCAGGCGCGATGCTTCATCGGCCGTCGAGACCAGCGTGAACGCGGTGAGCCGGCGGCGCCCGGGGCCGGACGGCCCCCATGCACGGGCCGAAGCGCCCCGCGGCGCCTGCGGGACCGGATTCCGCGTCCGGCGGCCGCATCTGACGGCATGTCACATAGCCGTGTGGTCCCTCGTCCGTCGCCGGGTACACGAGGCTCAGCGGGCGGGGGCGTACCCCCGGCGGTTGCCTCGCCGACGAGGGCCTCGCGGGTCATCCCCGTCGAGCCCGGGTGGGGCGGGGGGACCGCCTGGCGGGCCCGGACTGCCGAGGGAGGCGATTCGGTGGCTCCGCCGATCTGGGACTGGACCTCGTGGACGTGGATGGGGTGGGCGTCCTCCGTGAAGTCGTGGATCTCCGAGACCTCGGTCCCTGCCGGCGCCGGGTTGTCCGTGGTGGGATCGTTCTGCCGCAGCGGGACCGGCTGACCGCGTCGGCCATGGAACCGAGCGGGAGCTGCCGCGGCCCGACGTGTGGAAGGATGCGTCCCCGCGACGTGCCGCTCGCACGCTCATGGCCGATGACCATCCGCGGACCAGCCAACCGCTGCACCGCCTTGCCGGACAGCGCCGAACGGCCTCGATCGCACGACGCACCTCGGACGCCCGGGGGCCGTGTCCGGCACGTCAGCCCGGTTCCCTTCGCGGCGGAACGGCCTGGCCGGACAGATGGCCGGCGGATGAATCGACACCCGTGCCTGTGCCACCGCTCTCGCGATCGCCGCTGGTGTCCATCGGGACGGCCTCCGGCCACAGAGCCTCGTCGGGTGCCGTCGCAGCGGCAACGGCGGGCCCGGCGTCGGAAGCCCCGGAGCCTCGGGTCTCCAGCCGAGTGGCCCCAGCCGCGCTGGGAACGCCGCGGTGCAGAGGCACCAGATCCGCACTGGCTCGAACGGCTACACAGGCAGCCGCTGCACTCGGCCTGCCGATGAACCCCGTCGCCCGGCCGACAGGACCGCGGCCGCCGACGGTGACATCCTCGACGGTAGGAGGTGCAGAGCCGTGAGCGAGAACCGCATACCCTCCCACGCGCCTATCGGCACGCCGAAACCTGAGCCGGGCGAGGTGGCTCGCCGTGTGACGCAGCGCTGCGCGATGCTGGGGATCAGCCGTGAGGAGGTGGCGCGTCGGGCAGGCATGTCCCCCCACTATCTGAAACTGCTGCAGGAAGCCGGTGCCGACTTCGATCCCGCCGGTCTGCTCCGGATTGCCGCGGCGCTGCGCACCACCCCTGGCGAACTGCTCGGGGGCGCCGCTGACCAGCCTCCGGGGCAGGGCCCCACCGCGTCTCATCCGGTTCTGCAAAAACTCGGTCCTGAGGAATGCCGGGACAGGCTCGGCACGCACGGAATCGGCCGCGTCGCGATGGCCACTTCCGAGGGACCGGTGGTCCTGCCGGTCAATTACACCGTCCTCGCCGGCAGCATCGTCTACCGCACGGATCCCGACGCGGTGACGGCTGCCGCGCCGGGAACCGAGGTCGCCTTCGAGGTCGATCACGTCGACGAGGCGATGAGCTCGGGATGGAGCATCCTGACCGTCGGCAGGGCCGAGCACGTCGACGATCCCGGCGTCGTGCGGCAACTGTCCGAACAAGCGGCGACGGCCCCATGGGCCGGCGGGAAACGCGACCTGTGGGTCCGCATCAATCCCACGCGGGTGACTGGGCGAGTGATTCGAACCGCCTGATCGGCTCGACCTGTCGACGCGGGGGAAACGGGGTACGCGGCCTCCCGGCTGGAACACGGCCGCTCCTGACCAGCGGAGTCGGCGGTCGGCGGCGACAATGCGGAGAGCCGTGGATCACAGGGCACGCGTCCGCTCAGGATCATCGGCCCGGAACACCCGTCGGAACGTCATCCCTGTCTCCCGGCTCCGCACTCCTCAGCGCATTCCATCGAGTACTTCGTCAGTCGACAGCAGCGCATGCGCAAAGAAGCGGTAGTTGATGATCGCCGCCTGGTAGCCGTCGCCCCAGACCGGGTGCCGGGGTCCGGCTGTGGCATCCCTGACCACGGCGACCTCGAATCCCTCCTCGACGAGGTGACGCAGGTGGGACTCGACGCACATGTTGGCCAGCATCCCGCCGAGAATGATTCTCTGCATTCCGCGCTTGCGCAGTTGCAGTACCAGGTCGTTGGTTTGCGGTCCGAATACCTTGTGTGGGCTGGCGACCACCGTTCTGCCGTCTTCGATATAGGGCTTGAAGCGGTCGAGCCAGTCTGCTCCGGAGTTCCGGAACCCGGTGAGATCGAGCTGTCCCGCCCGTGCGAACGTGTGGGTCTCGAGCTCGCTCGTCTCCAGCGGCCCGTTCATTCGCCACCCGTTGTCGGTCGGGTAGAAGTAGTGGGGCGAGATGAAGACCTCGTATCCGCCCGCCTTCGCCGCCTCGAAGATCCTCTCCATGTTCTCGACGGTCCGGTTCTCCGTGACGCTCGCTCCCACCACGTCCCAGTTCGCCCCGTGCTCGCTCAGCACGTCGTTCTGCGGGTCGATGAACACCACCGCCGTGTCGGCCTTCTTGATTTCCACGTGACGCTCCTCACGCGATCACACACCACTGGTGCGGGGTGACAATTGTTCGGTACAGCGGAGGTCTTTCCGAAGCACATTCCGGTGGTCCGGTGACGCGAGGTCTGTTCCCGAGCGGATGCGGCGGATTGCGTCGCCGATCGGCCGCACGCGAGTGCCGCGCTCACCTTGGGGGCCCGCGCCCCGAGGAGGCGCTGTCTCTGCCGTTCGACCCTCCGCCCACTTTGCCCCATCGCGGGGCGTTCTGCATGGCCGAATGGCCGCACCTCGGTCGCCGCCCCTCCTCGACGCCCCTCCTCGACGCCCGTCATCCCGCCACGCGGCCTGCCCGTCGGACCTGCCAAGCCGGAGTCGAGGCGCGATCACTGAGGCGCGGTTTCAGGCGGGAGCGTTCCTTGTGCCGGGACGCGCGCCTCGCATGCCGTTCAAGCGGCTTGTGAGGCCGGCGCCCTTGCGGAACTCCCCCGGCGTGTCCGAAGCCAGGTCCTGACGCAGGGCGGCATCACCTCTCCCGCCGGCGGAGGACGCCATCGGAGTCCGGGCTTCAGAGGGGGCGGACCTTCGCCCCCTGCTCGGCGAGGACATCCCGCAGCATGTCGGCGATCGTGGTGCGGGCCAGTTGCTGCCGCATCTGCTGTTCCAGGCTGCTGTACACCTGTTGCAGGGCCGGCCGGATTCCGAAGCCGACCGGGCAGTCGGCGTTCGGCGGGGTGTGGTGCATCCCGAACGGGCCTTCACCCTCCACGGCGAGGTAGACCTCGAGCAGGGTGATCTCTTCGGGCTCCCGCTTCAGGATCCAGCCGGCCCCCACACCCCTTTTGGCCTCCACCAGTCCCGCCTTGCGGAGGTCGCCCAGGCATCGGCGGATCACCACGGGGTTGGTGTTGACACTTCCCGCGATGCGCTCCGAGGTGGCGACCTCGTTGTTCTGCCGGTCCAGAGACATCCAGGTCAGTACATGGGTCCCGATCGTCATTCTGCTGTTGGCACTCACCTTGGCCTCCTCTCCGGCTGTCCGGGGCCCTTGTCCACCCCGCTCCTCACGATCCCGCATCGTAACATTCAAGGTTACATCGCCATGGCGCAGTCCCTCACCGGGCCGCGGCGCCGTGCACGTGGGCGATGCACGCGCCGTCACCGCCCGGAGGTCAGCCGAGCGGCAGGCGGGGGCGGATCTGAGTGGCCGCACTGAGCAGTGCGAGCGTGCTGCCGACGGCGAAGCCGGCCCACGTGCCGTATCCGTCGACGACGATGCCGCCGATGAACGACCCTGCGGCCAGTGCGATTTGGCATGCGCTGACCAGGAGCGCCATGCCGCTTTCGGGGGCTTCGGGGGTCGCGCGCAGAATCCAGGTCTGCAGCGCCAGGGGCACCGCACCGAATGCCGCTCCCCAGACCACGACGAGGGCGACCACCGCGGGTGCCGCGCCTGCCGCGGCGTTGAGGAGGGCGGCTGCGGCCGCGACCAGGACGGCCGAGACGACGTACACCGAGCGCAGACGGCGGCCGATCACCGCGCCGGCGGCGAAGTTGCCGGCCAGCCCCGCCAGACCGTAGATCAGCAGGACCGCGGTCACGGCCGAGGACCCGAAGTGTGCCCGATCCTCCAGGTACGGCGTCACATAGGTGTAGGCGGCGAAGTGCCCGAAGAAGATCAGCACGGTGGCCAGCAGGGCGACACGGGCCGCGGGACTGCGCAGAGCGGAGGTGAGTGCGGCCAGGCGGATCGCCCCGGTGGGCGGCAGCGCGGGCAGCCTCACCGCCAGGGTGGCCAGGGCCAGTAGAGCGGCACCGGCGGCCACGACGAACGCGGTGCGCCACCCGGCAAGGTGGCCCACCAGCGCGCCGAGCGGCAGGCTGACCACCGTGCCCGCCGAGATTCCGGCGGTGATCAGTGATGTGGCCCGGTGGACGGCCCGGGCGGGCACCAGTCGCGCGGCGACACCGGCGCCCATGGCCCAGAATCCGCCCACGCCGACGCCGAGCAGCACCCGGGCGGTCGCCATCACGGCCATGTTGGGTGCCATGGCTGCCAGGGCGTTGGATGCCGCGATGAACAGGGCGAGGACGATCAGGACTCTGCGCCGGTCCAGTCGCCCTGACGCCATCGTGACCAAGGGAGCCGTCACCGCGGCCATCAGACCGGGCACGACCACCACCAGGCCGACCGTCCCGATGGACACACGCAGGCTGGAGGAGATCACCGGCAGCAGCCCGATCGGCAGGAACTCCGACAGCACCAGGACAAAGGACATCAGCGCGACGGAGACGACGGCCGACCAGCCGCCTCGCGGAGAGCGCCCGCCTCCGACCACGCCATGCATCGACTCCGGCTGCTGGACGGCCGAAGCCGTGCGGGAAGGGTTACTCATGCTCTCTCCTGGAAGGGCCTGGGCCCCGTTGATGCGTCCCGCGTGGGACACGAAGGCTGCGCTTCACAGAGACGGAAGCGGGCAAGCGGTCACGCCGGTGTGACCTGAGAACGCGGGCGGGCGTTCGCCCGGGCGACGTTCAGCCTGGACCGCCGCACACTGATGTAACAAGGTATGTTACATCAGGCCGGCCGGTACCGGGGCGGCCGTCCCGGAGCGGGCCCACCGCCGGAGGGTGGCCGGGGGCCGCGAGCCGGGGGGTTCCGGACGGGGGCCGCGCCGCCGCGACGCCGGTGGAGCCGCTGCTCCCGCCACCGCGGACGGGGCCGAAGCGCGGGCGGTGCGAGAAGCACACGTGACAACGCATCGTGGACGCGGTCTTCCACGCGGTGCAGACGGGCTGCGCGTGGCGGCAAGTGCGGTACGACGTCCCGCCCCGGCAGACCGTGCACTCGTACGTCGTACGTCGTACGTCGCACGTCGTACGCCGGCACGGCGAGCGCACAGGTCCGCCGGCCGTAGGGCGAAGCGGGCCACCGGCGCCCGCGCCGTAGCCGCGCATCGTCGTATTGACCGGCGCCCGGCACGACGTACACGCGTCCATGCGTCCATGCGTCCATGCGTCCCCGGAGATCCGTCCCTCCCGGGTCTCGGCAAGAAACCGAACCGCGGGATCGGCAGCTCGGGACGCCGCTCAGTGTGCGCCGGCCCGTGAGGTGCCGGGGTACGAACCGCGGCGCTTCACGGCCGCGGGATCAGCGGGCCGCCCACGCCTCCAGCGCGGTCGTCACCGGCGCCCCCGTACGCGCCGACTCCTCGACGGCCAATGCCAGCAGATGGTCCTGGCAGCCCTCGGCCAGCGGATACGGTTCCGGGCCGGCGTCCCGGACCCATGCGCCCGTACGGCACAGCAGGTCCACCACCGCGAGGTCGTCCTCGGACAGGCTCGCGCCCAGGTAGTCGTTGCGCCACAGCACCCGTCCGTCGAACGAGATGTGGTGCACCTCCGCCCCTTCGAGGTTGAGGTCGGTGCCGGTACGGCGGCGCATCAGCGCCGACTCCACCGGCGTGCGCGGGTCGGCCATCCGCACCACCGTGTCGTCCACGATCTCGCCGAGCGAGCCGCGCACCACGATCCGGCGGGCGCGCAGCGGATTCCACCACTGGTTGTCCGTGAAGTCGTAGACGCCCGTGCGGGCCCCGCCGAAGTCCAGGAGAGCAAGGGTGGTGACGGCGTCCTTGGGCGTCAGGTCGTCCGACCAGCCGCCGGGCGACAACGGGTCGGCGAGCGGGGCGGTGAACGCCCGGGCCGTCACCGTCACGGGCCCGCAACCGACGTCCAGCGTGTGCCGGATCAGCGACATCGCGTGGTACATGTGGGTCGAGGACACCTGGACGGACGTGACCTCGCCGATCGCCCCTTCCCGTACGAGGGCGATACGGGCGGCGTGGCCGGGCATCAGTGTGTACTGCTCCGCGACCTGGACGAGTGCGCCACCCCCGGCGCGCGTCGCGCCTCCCACGGCGTCCCACAACTCCCGCAGCCCGTTCACGTCGGGCGCCGGCGGCGTCTCCGCGAGGACCGGCACCTCCTGCTCGACGAGTTCCCGTACGACCTGGGGCGTGACCTCCCACGGCACCGACGGGATCACGAACTCCGGCTTGCTGCCGCACAGTTCGCCGACCGTCCGGAAGGCGGGCACCCCCCACTCGGCCTCCACCTGGGCGGCGCGTTCGGCCGAGCGCGTCACCACGCCCGCCACCGCCAGCCGTTCGGGCAGCGCCCTCGCCAGCCGGGCGAAGAACTCGGCCCGCCAGCCACTGCCCACGATGCCGAACCGTATGGGTGCTGCGCTCACGTGTCCGTTCCTTCCCACAGCCGGGCCGCGAGTCTAACCCGGCGACCTGTGCCGTACGCCGCCGGGCGACCGGCCGCCCGCAGTGCCCGCCGCCCGTCCGCCACTGTGGTCAGCTGCGCAAGTAGGAGGCCCCGTTGACGTCGATGACGGTGCCGCTGGCGAACACCGCCTCCGGCGAGGCCAGCCACAGCACCGCGGCCGCGACCTCCTCCGGGTGGGCCACCCGCCCGAAGGGCGACTGCCGGCGCACCGCCTCGCCCTCCGGGCCGTCGAGGACCGAGCGGACCATGTAGGTGTCCACGAAACCCGGCGCCACCGTGGCCACGCTGATGTTCCGGCCGGCCAACGCCACGGCCATCGACTGCCCGAAGGCGTTCAGCGCCGCTTTGGACGCGCCGTACGCCGGGCAGTCGGGTTCGCCGCGGAACGCCCCGCGGCTGGACACGTTGACGACCGCACCGCCGCCCGCCGCCACCAGGTGCGGCACCGCGCAGAAGGTCGCGTTGGCCGCGCCGGTGAGATTGGTTGCCAGCGTCGCCGACCACACCGCCTGCCACTGTTCGTACGAGGTACTCAACGGCGGGTGCGCCAGGAACACGCCGGCGTTGTTGACCAGCACGTCCAGGCGCCCCAAGATCCGAGGCGGCGGTGTCCACGGCACGCCGCACCGCCTCCGCGTCGGCCATGTCCGCCCGGACGGTGACGTGCCCCTGGCCCGGAAGCGACGCGGCCACCTGCTCGGCCTCCCGCACCGACCTGTTGCAGTGCACCGCGACCCGGTCCCCGGCCCGCGCGAACGCCTCGGCGACGGCCCGGCCGATGCCCCGGGACGCGCCCGTGACCAGCACTCCGCGGTTCACCCGGCCACCGCCGCGACGCCGTCGATCAGCCGCTGCACGTCCTCTTCGTCGACGTACGGGGCGAGCCCGGCACGCACCGCGCCGGTGTCGCCGAGCCCCAGCAGCCGCGATGCCTCCAGGGCGTAGAAGTTGCCCGCGGGGGCGTTCACACCGCGCCGTGCCAGCCGCTCGTAGACCTCCCGGCCGGGCACTCCCGCCACCGAGAAGAACACCGTCGGGGTACGGCGCGCCGGCGCGCCGTACAGCCGCACCCCGCCGATGCCCGACAGACCCTCCAGCAGCCGTTCCAGCAGCTTCTGCTCGTATGCCTCGACCGCTCGCATCGACTCCAGTACCCGGCTGCGCCGGTCGCCCGCCGAGGACGCCAGTGCGGCGATGTAGTCCACGGCGGCGGTGGTGCCGGCGAGCATCTCGTACGGCAGGGTGCCCAGTTCGAAGCGTTCCGGCACGTCGTCGGTGGACGGCAGCAGCTTGTCCGGGTGCAACTGCTCCCACCGTCCGGGATCGGCGACCACGACACCGTGGTGGGGGCCGAAGAACTTGTAGGGCGAGCACGAGAAGAAGTCGGCGCCCAGGGTGGCCAGATCGACCGGCGCGTGCGGCGTCACGTGCACCCCGTCCACGTACAGCAGGGCTCCGGCCTCGTGGACGGCCGCGGCGATCGCCGCTATGTCGGGGCGGGTACCCAGGACGTTCGACGCCCCGGTGACCGCCACCAGCCGGGTCCGGCCGGACAGCTGTTCCCGGACGGCGTCGACGCTCAACTCACCGCTCGCGGGATCGAACGCGGCCCACCGCACCGCCGCACCGGCGGATTCGGCCGCCTGGATCCACGGCCGGATGTTGGCGTCGTGGTCGAGGCGGGTGACGACCACCTCGTCACCGGCTGTCCACTGCCGCGCCAGGGCACGGGAGACGTCGTACGCCGCCTGCGTCGCCGACCGGGTGAAGACGACGCCGCGCGGCGCGCAGCCGAGCAGGTCCGCCATGGCCTGCCGCGCCTCCTTGACGACGTGCTCGGCACGGCGCTCGGCGGCTGTCACCGCGCCCCGGTTGGAGATGCCCGAGCACATCGCCGCGGCCATCGCCTCGGCGACCTTGCGGGGCACCTGTGAGCCGCCCGGCCCGTCGAAGTGGGCCACCTTTTCCTTCAGCGCGGGGAAGTCGTCACGGATTCGCAGGACATCGAGATGCATGCACCCATCCTGCCGGGGCGCGGACACCGCGCGCGCCGGGTCGCACGGAACGGATCCGGCCCCGCGGCAGCAGCCGTGGCAGCCGGCAGCACCGACGTCGCGATCGTGTCCGCATACAACCGCCAGGGCGAGTCCGGCGACCCGCCGGGTATCGGGGCGCGGACAGCCGCGTCGTCGCACGCGGCAAACCCGGCGACGTCGGCGATCGTCCCCGGGATACTGGTCGACCATGGATGAGGTCGAAGTCGTCGTCGCCCATTCCGAGCGCGCGACGCTGCGCGTGGGTGACGTGTTCTTGAAGGTGGACGCCGATCAGGCACGCATCGACGTCGAGGTCGAGGTGATGTCCCTCGCGCCGGTCCCGACCCCGGAAATCCTGTGGCGCAGGCCGCCCGTACTCGCGCTCGCCGCACTCCCCGGGACGACACTCGGGGTCCTCGGCGGGCCCGCGACCGGGTCGCGCGCGGCGTGGGCCGCGGCGGGCGCCGCCATCCGGAGGCTGCACGACGCCCCTCTGCCACCCCGGCCGGGCCGGGCCGGGCGGAGCATCGCCGCGCTGGCGGCGGAACTCGACGCCGAGTGCGCGTTGCTCGTGACCAGCGGCCTCCTGCCCGCCGACATGGTCACCCGCAACCGCCAGGTCGCCGAGGCCGCGCTCCGGCCGTGGACCGCGGCCTTCACGCACGGCGACCTGCAGATCGCGCACGTCTTCCTCGACGGCGACGAGGTCACGGGCATCATCGACTGGTCCGAGGCGGGCCAGGGTGACGCCCTGTACGACCTCGCCACCTTCACGCTCGGACACGAGGAGCACCTCGACGATCTCGTCGCCGGCTACGGCGCCGACATCGACCTCGACGTGATCCACGGGTGGTGGTCGTTGCGAAGCCTGCTGGTGATCCGCTGGCTGGCCGAGCACGGCTTCGACCCGTTCGCGCCGGGCTGCGAGGCCGACGTGCTCAGATCCCGGATGTGAGGTCGCGCGGGCCGGACTGCTGCGTATGCGTTCCGACGTATCCGAGCAGGCCGTTCGTCCGGGACGCCTCGCGGACGCGTGGTGGATGTGGTCGCGGATCTCCCGGCGGACGCGCTGGCGGCGGACCCGCTCCACCGGTCCCTGAGGCCGTCGACTCCCCCGGGCTCTGCCGCTCACTCCCTTCGCATGGCGCAGCACCCTGTCGACAGGCAGGGTGTGCGGCCCCACGGAGCAAGGCGTCCGATTTGTCACAAACGGGAGCCTTGGCCGGTCTTTCCATCACGTGCGGCGGATTTTCGGCCGCACCCTCCGCCCAACCCATCACACCCACACAAGGACGACGGTTCGATGACCACGAAGAGCTTCGACACTTTGACGCTCGGTAAACATTCGAACGGGCTCGACATGCCGGACACGGCACTCGCGATGCTCGATGAGCAGGGGACCGTCGTCGGATGGACACAGGCCGCCGAGCACCTCGTCGGACGTTCGGCCGAATCCGTCGTGGGGCGTTCGGCCGCACTTGTGCTGCCGTTGTTCGGCGAGCGGCAGAGCACCTCGGACTTCGTCAAGCACTGCCGCGCCCAGAACGGCTGGTCGGGGACCACAGCCGTGCGCCATCGCGACGGACGCGTCATGGAGGCGTGCTTGCGGATCACGATGCTGCGCGGCATGGCCGGAGCGGTGCGGTGGTTCGTCTCGCTGATCGACACCGGCACTCTCTCCGGGGACGCGATGAGCAGCCTGGTGAGTGGACCGCTCCTGGGCCGCGCACCGATCGGGGTCGCTGTGCGCGACCCGCAGCTGCGGTGCGTGTTCGCCAACGACGTGATGGCGGAGCATGACGGCATCCCTTGCGACAAGCGGCTCGGACGCCGCCTGACCGAGGTCGTTCCCGGTCCCAGGTCGGAGGCGCTCGAGGCCATGACGCAGCAGGTGCTGCAGAGCGGCACCACGAAGGTGCACGAGTACCGGACGTGGCTGCCGATGGGCAAGGGCCGGGGGTACCCGCTCGCGGCGTCGTTCCACTGCCTCCAGGGGGCCGACGGTGAATCGCTCGGGGTGTGTCTCGTCAGCGCCGACCTCGCCGAGAGCCGTCTGGCCAGGGAGCGCCTCGCCGCGGTGGGAGAGGCCGAAGCGCGGCTCGGCGGGACCCTGGATGTGATGCGGATCAGCCAGGAACTGGCCGACCTAGCGGTACCGCTGCTGGCCGACCTCGTCGCCGTGGATCTGGAGCAGTCGACGCCGTCCGGTGACCACTCCGCGGTCCGTGTGCCTTCGGCCGGCGGACACCGCCCGCCTCTGCGCCGTGCCGGGCATGCCTCGATCCACGCGGGAGTTCCGGAATCGCCGTGGGTGCGCGGGGGGCCGGTCACTGTGCCGCAGGCCTCGCCGTTCGCCGCGGTCCTGAGCACGGGCAGGTCGCACTTGGAACCGATGCTCGACAGGACACCGGGGATCTGGATGGATCAGGTTCCCGCGATCGGGGAGAAGGTCCGCTCCCACGGGGTGCACTCGCTGATGGTCGTCCCGATCCGTGCGCAGAACGCCCTGCTGGGTGTGGTGCTGTTCCTCCGCACCGAGGACCCCACGCCGTTCCACGAGGGTGACCTGCTGCTCGCCGAAGAACTGGTCCGGCGCGCCGTGCGGGCGCTGGACAACGCCCGCCGGTACGCGCGCGAGCAGACCGCGGCCCTGACCCTGCAGCGCAACCTGCTCCCCCGCCGGTTGCGAGGTGGCACCGCCGTCGAGACGGCCTCGCGCTACCTGCCGGCCGACGTGGAACACGGCGTGGGTGGCGACTGGTTCGACGTGATCCCGCTGTCCGGAGCGCGCGTCGCCCTGGTCGTCGGCGACGTCGTCGGGCACGGCCTCCACGCCGCGGCGACGATGGGCACGCTGCGCGCCGCCGTCCGCACCCTGGCCGATCTGGAACTGCCACCGGCCGAGCTGCTGTCCCGCCTCGACAACACGCTCCAGCGACTGGTCGAGGAGGACCCCGAGCCCGCGGACGGCACGGCGGCGGTCGTGGGGGCCACCTGTCTGTACGCCGTCTACGACCCGGCCACCCGCGTGTGCACCATGGCCAGGGCCGGGCATCCCCCGCCCGCGATCATCGACCCGCAGGGCCGGGTCGCCTTCCCGGATCTGCCCACCGGAGCCCCGCTCGGCCTCGGCCTCGGCCTCGGGGACCCCTTCCAGTCGGTGGAGCTGGAACTCCCCGAAGGAAGCCTCATCGCCTTCTACACCGACGGCCTGGTCGAGTCCCGCGACCACGACATCGACGACGGGATGAACAGCCTGGGCGCTGCCCTCGCCGAGCCGGACCAGGCCCTGGAAGACCTCTGCGACCGCGCGACGGAGTCGTTCCTGGAGCAGACGTCCTGCGACGACGTCACCCTGCTCCTGGTGCGCACCTGCTCACTCGGCGCCAACCGGGCCGCCTCCTGGACGCTGCCCAGCGACGAATGCGCCTCGGGCAAGGCACGGCAGTTGGTGACCGGTCAGCTCCGCACATGGGGTCTCGACGCCCTCGCCGACTCGACAGAGCTGATCGTCAGCGAGCTCGTCACCAACGCCGTACGCCACGGAACCGGCACCGTCACCCTGTGCTTGAAACAACACAACGCCCTGACCTGCGAAGTGTCCGACACCAACGTCTGCGTCCCCCAGTTGCGCAGCGCGGGCATCACCGACGAGAACGGCCGCGGCCTGTTCCTGGTCGCCCAGCTCTCCCGGCGCTGGGGATCGCGGCCGGCGCCGGAAGGCAAGGTCGTCTGGGCCGAACAAGAACTGCCCGGCGCATCCCGCACCCGATCACGCCCGTTGCAGGCCGCCTAAGGGCCCGTCCAGCGGATCTTTCGACTCGGCATGCTTGGCACGACCTCGTGGCCGAATCCCCAGCGAAGTCTGACGCTCCCGGCGTTGGGCCGCGCCAAGGTTGGGTTCACGCGAGCGACGGCCACCGATCAGCAGCCCACTCCAGCCATCCCGACCATCCAGGAGGCGGACCCGCGATCTCGTGCCCGCCGAGTTCGGTGGCGTCGGGCTCCTCGAAGAGCGTTCTCCAGTGCACGAGGTCTGCTTCGCTCATCGGGAAGGTCTGATCCGGGGCGGTCAACTGGCGTTGGGCGATTCGAGCACGTTGAGTCTCACGGTCCACCGGCACGTACACAAGGCGACAGGCTGCCCCGACAGACTCCGCCAACCAGCGGATCGCGGACCTCTCGTCACGGGACCAGCATCCGAAATCCAGGACCACGTTGGTTCGAAGTCTCAGCGCCTCAAGACCGAGCCAGAGCAGCCGCCCTTCCAGCACATCGCGCTTCCCATCCGCCTCCGACTCGCCGAACAGCGGAATCATCCACTCATCCGGCGTCAGCCGCAGGGCGCTGTGCTCCTCGGCGAGTTGCCGAGCCCTCGTGGTCTTTCCGGCCCCGGGCAGGCCGATCGTCAGGAACAACGTGGTCACATCCTGATCGCATCAGGAGGACCAAGTACAGGGCAACTGCTTTTCTGCCGGGATCGCCGGCCCGCGCCGCGGCCGGGCAGCGCAATGACACACAGTGGTGGTGACGCACGCGTCCCAGGCGATCCGAAGGGCCCGATGCGATGGATCCTCGCGTGAATCCGGTTCCCGTAGACCAGGGCGGCACAGCCGTGTTCCCGGGCCTTCGACACCGGGACACCGCTGTCGCACCGGCTGAACTCGTCGAGATACCCGTCACCGGACAGCTCCCGCAGGGTGATCCTCTCCATCCGCACGTCCTCAGGGCCGTCGAGGAAGACCATGAGCTGCGGCACCCCCCTGCGGCGCGGCCAGTGGGCGGGGAGGCCCCGGCAGACGCAGTCCAGCACACGCGGGACGTCCGCCCGCACCGCGGGATCCAGCGACTGGAGTCCTCTCCGCGTGTATGCGCCGGCATCGTTCACCGCTCAAGCGTCCATGAGTGGAACCAGCCGCTCAACCCTGGGCTCAGCGGCCCGCGCTTCGGCTCTGGGCGCGCGGTCGCGTGCCAAAGGCGCCCGCTGGCCGATCAGTTGAGCGGCAGCACCGTCCCGGTGTCCGGTTCGGTCCGATCGCTCCGCAGGCGGACGGACGGGCGGGCGAGCGGACCGACGGTGTTCCTACGCGCCGTCAGCCCCGCCGAAAGGCGACCCGTGAGCGGCACGTGAAAGACCGTCCCACTTCCGCCAGCCGTCGAGGCGGCTCGCGTACTCCTCGCGCACCTCGTCCAGGCCTCCGATGCCGAACAGAACCCGCAGCGGCGGCTCGGCGGCGTCGGCGAGTTCGAGCACCGCACGGCCCGAGGCCGCTACGTCGCCCGGGACGATGTGCGCGGCGCCGGCGAAGAGCGCCTGGCGGGCGTGGGTATAGGCGTCGTCCTTTCGGGCCTGGGGCGAGGAGGCCATCAGGCCGGTGTGGAAGACGACCGGCTCGATGAGCGTCACGTGAATGCCGTAGGGAGCGACCTCCGCCGCGAGCGACTGGCTGACGGCCTCCAGCGCCCACTTCGACGCGTGGTAGAGGCCGAGCGCCGGGTATGCGACGACACCGCCGAGCGAGGAAACCTGGAGGATGCGGCCCCCACCGCGGGCGCGCATGCCCGGCAGGACGGCACGGGTGGCCCACAGCGCGCCGAAGTAGTTCGTGTCCATCTGCTCACGGGCCTGCTGGTCCGTGGCTTCCTCCACGGCCCCGACGAGCATGTGCCCGGCGTTGTTGACCAGCACGTCGATGCCGCCGAAGTGTGCCTCGGCGGCTGCCACGGCTTCGCGTACGGCCGCCGCGTCCGCGACGTCGAACCCCAGCGGCAGAACCTGGTCACCGTACGCATCGACGAGCGGCTTCAGCGACGCGGCGTCCCGGGCCGTCGCCGCGAGCCGGTCGCCGCGCTCCAGTACGGCCCGTGCCCACTGAGCGCCCAGTCCACGGGACGCCCCGGTCAGGAACCAGGTCCTCGGGCGGTGATCGGTCATGACGGTACTCCTCTGTCGTCGTACGTGGCGGAAGGGTCGGTGGTCCGGCCCTTCCCGCACCACTGTCCGCAGTCGGCGGCCGCGCAGGCAGAGCGGGCTTTTCCAGGGACCGGCCGTCCCTGGCTGACCGATGGCTCCCGAGTGACACTGGGGCCCATGGACTCCGGACAGCTCTCCCACTTCCTGAGAGTGCGGCGCGAGGCGCTCACACCGGGCGAGGTGGGGGTCGTCTCCTCGACGCGACGGCGCACGCCCGGCCTGCGCCGGGAGGAGGTCGCCGTACGCGCGGGCATCTCCACCGACTACTACACGCGCCTGGAGCAGGCCCGCGCCCCGCAGCCGTCACCGTCGGTGCTGCGCGGACTGACACGGGCGCTGCGGCTGACCCTGGACGAGCGGGACCACCTCTTCCGGCTCGCCGGGTACACCGCGCCTGACCGGCTCTCCCCCGACGACCACGTCTCCCCGGTACTCCTCGGCCTTCTGGACCGCCTGCACGACATGCCGGCGCAGGTGATGACCGACCTCGGCGAGACCCTGGCGCAGAACACGCTCGCCACCGCGGTCTTCGGCGACCACACTCGACTCGACGGGCCGGAACGCAGCGCCGTGTACCGATGGTTCACCTCACCCGACGCCCGAGCGGCCTATCCGCCCGAGGACAGGACAGAGGAGTCACGCACGCTGGTGGCCGACTTGCGCGCCACGACGGTCCGGCGGGGCGATGCGCGGGCACGGGCGCTGGTGGACCGCCTGCTGCGGGACAGCACAGAGTTCGCCGCCTTGTGGTCCGCACACGAAGTCGCCGTCCTGCGCAGCCGCCGCAAGCGCATCCAGCACCCCGAAACGGGCCTCCTCCAACTCGACTGCCAGGCGCTCCTGGAGGAAGACCGGTCGCAGATCCTGGCGCTCTTCGTTCCCGTGCCCGGTACGGACACGGCCGACCGCCTCGCGCTTCTCGGCCTCCTCCGCGCCGGCCAGGACCACTGACGACCGGCTGATCGGCTTCCGCGCGAGCCCGGCGTCCGGCACCCGGTCGGGCAGGGCGCGCAGCCGCGCGACGACGATCACACCCGGTTGCGGGCGGCCGGAGGGGACGTCACGCCCCGCAGAAGTCCCGCAGCGCCCGGGAGGTGAACTCCGGATCGTCCCCGGCACCAGCGAGCTTCTGCAGGGCCGGCGCAAGGCGCCGGTCAGGACGCGGGGACGGTCATACGGGCACGACGTACGGGAAGCGGTCGGTCCGCAGGTGCTCGGCGACGGACGGCTTGAGTCCGGCCGGCACAGCGGTGCCGGTGACGAGCGACAGCATCGCCTCAGGCGCGTTGTCGGCCAGGGTGCGGCCGTTGCGGGCGGCGAAGCCGTACGAAGCGGGCGTCCCGACGACGTAGGGCAGCACATCGGGGAACGGCTGCCCGGCCACGGTGCGGCCGTAGCCCTCGGGGTCGGCACAGGTTCCGGTGGCCGCGACAACAGCCGCGACCTGTCCGGCAACGGCTTCACCGACGGCGGCCCGGTCCTGCGAGGGGTGCCGGGCGTTGGCGGGGTTGCTGAAGTCGGTGTCGCCGGGCCAGAAGATCGGCCACATCATCGGGTGCCCGCCGCGGTTGATCTGCCGCCATCCACCGGCGTCCGTGGCCAGTTTCGTCGCGCACCATACGCCCGTGCGGGCCCCGGGCCTCAGCTGCGCGTGCTCGTGCGGAATCTCGAGCACGATCGATTCCACGGTGGTGCCGGCGAAGCTGTTCCGCGCCTCCTGCGGGCGCCAGTCCGAGAGGTCCACTGCCGTCCCCTTCGCCACCGCCCCGTTGACGACGGCCAGCAGGGACAGGTCGATGTAGAAGGAGTCCGAGACGCGCCCGGCCCAGATGCGGGTGCCGTCGGCGGCAGCCGACTCACCGGTGCGGCCTTCCAGCACCAGGTCGCCGTCCGCGGCGTCCTCGCGCGCGGCGTCGCCGGCCAGGACGTGCAGCCGCAGGTTCTGCCTGCCGTCCGGGCCGGGTTCGTCGAAGGAGACCCGATAGGTCAGGGTCTCGAATTCGGCGCCGTCGAAGTGAACCTTGAATTCGTACCGTGCTTCCGGGTGGAACCCGGGCTCGGCGTAGACGCCGGTGATGTCGGAGTTGACGTCCATGACGAACACCGTGCTGCGCCCACCGGGAAAGACGTACAGGTCGTCGATGAACAGCTGGCCGTTCTGGGCCGCCAGCGGAGTGTCGAGATGGTGCGACATGGTCGGTCCTCAATTCTCTCGGCGTTTTTCGAGGAAAGAGTGTCGGGTGAATCCGTATGCCCTTCACTGTTCGGATCGCCGTGGTGCCGGGCGTTTTCCGGACTTCTTCATCCTCGCCGGGCGGGCACCCGCCCGGTACCTCCACATCGGGAATGCCCTCATAAACTGAGGTTATGAGCACGTCGCCTCCCGACCTCGACAGTCTCCTGTTGCTGACGCTGGTCGCCGAGCTCGGCAGCCTGGGTCGGGCCGCCGGGCGGATGGGGATCAGCCAGCCCGCAGCGAGCAAGCGCCTGACCCAGCTCGAGCTGCGTCTGGGGCTGACACTGGTGAACCGCGACACCCGCGGCTCCGCGCTGACCGTGGAGGGCAAGGCGGTGTGCCAATGGGCGGGGAGGGTGCTCGCCGAAGTGGACTCGCTGATGGTGGGTGTCGCGGCACTGCGCGGCGACCATGCACTCGACCTGCATCTCGCGGCCAGCATGACGCTGGCCGAGCACTTCGTACCGCGATGGATCGGCACGCTGCAGCGGGGATCGCCCGATGTCTACGTCAGCCTCAAGGTGACCAATTCCGAACAGGTCGCCGCGCTCGCCACGAGTGGTCGGATCAGCCTGGGGTTCATCGAGGCGCCCACCGTGCCGACCGGGCTCAGCTCGCGGCAGGTGGGCGCCGACCGGCTGGTCGTCGTGGTCGCGCCGCAGCATCCCTGGGCACGACGGCGGGAGCCGGTGGGACTGGCCGAGCTGGCCCGCACCCGCCTGATCGTCCGCGAGCCCGGTTCGGGCACACGGGAGACGATCGAGCGTGTACTCGCCGGCGCGGGGGCCGAGCCGGCCAGACCTCTGATGGTGCTGGACGCCAACGTGGCGGTGCGAAGGGCTGTCGCCGAAGGCGCCGGCCCGGCGGTGCTCAGCGCGGTGAGTGTCCGGGACGACCTGGCCGAGGGGCGCATCGCGGAAGTCCCGGTGACAGGAGCCGACCTGCGCCGCCGACTGCGCGCCGTGTGGCCGAAGGACCGCCCCTTGACCGGCGCGGTCGAAGAACTGCTCCGGATCGCGGCGCGCACCCGCCGCGGGGATCGCTGAAGCCTGAAGGGGTCATTGCCGCGCAGGACACCGCGGACACCCGCCCGCTGACCCCGGAAACCGACCCCCGCCACCCGGCGAACTCCACAGCGCCGGCACGGTGCAGGAGGTCACTGCGTCGCCAGGTGGGAGAGGGCGTTCGGGCCGGACGCCGCCCTCGACAGCACCGCGTCGGCGATGGACCGTGCCGTCAGTCCGGCCTCGGCCAGCACCTCCGCGCGAGTGCCCTGCCCGGGGAAGCCGTCGGCCACTCCCAGCACGTGGACGTCGGCGGCGATCCCCGCGTCGGACAACTCCTGGAGGAGGGTGGTTCCGACGCCGCCGGTACGCAGCCCGTCCTCGACGGTCACCACCTGCCGGTGCAGGGCGGCCAGCCGCAACAGCTCCCGCGGCAGGGGCTTGACCCAACGGGGGTCCACCACGGTGGTCTCCAGGCCTTGACGGGAGCAGAGTTCCGCGGCTTCCAGCGCGGTACGCGCCATCGTTCCCACGGCGACCACGAGGACCCCGGCGCCCGACTCCCGCAGCACGTCGACCCCGTCCGAGCGGCGTACCGCCGGCACGGCCGTACCCACCGGGCCGCGAGGGAAGCGGATCGCCGTCGGGGCGTCCTGGATCGCCAGTGCTTCGCCCAACTCCTCGCGCAGCGACGGAAGGTCACGGGGTGCCGCCATTCGCAGGCCGGGCACCGCCTGGAGCAGCGCCAAGTCCCACATTCCGTTGTGGCTCGGACCGTCGTCCCCGGTCACGCCGGCCCGGTCGATCGCGATCGTGACCCCGAGCCCGTGAAGCGCGAGGTCCATCAGCACCTGGTCGATGGCCCGGTTGAGGAAGGTCCCGTACAGAGCGACCACGGGATGCAGCCCGCTCATGGCCAGTCCCGCGGCCGAGCCGACCGCGTGCTGCTCGGCGATGCCGACGTCGAAGAAGCGTGTGGGGTACTCCGCCGCGAAGCCGGTGAGACCGACCGATCCGGGCATGGCGGCCGTGATCGCGACCACGTCCTCGCGCTCGGCGGCGATCGCGGCCAGCTCCTGCCCGAACGCGGCGGACCAGGTGAGCCCGCCCGGGCGCAGCGGGCTGCCCGTGACCGGGTCGATGGCGCCGATCCCGTGGAAGTGGTCCGTCTGATCCTGCTCGGCCGGCGGATATCCCTGTCCCTTGCGGGTGACGCAGTGGACGATCACCGGGCCGGGGCCGCTCTTGGCGCGTTCGAGCGCCTCCTCCAGGGCTGAGATGTCGTGGCCGTCCACGGGGCCGAGGTACTTCAACCCCAGGTCCTCGAACAGCGCCTGGGGTGCGAGCGCGTCCTTGATCCCCCGCTTGGCCGCGTGCAGGGCCCGGTAGACGGTGTGCCCTGCGGGCCCGGCGCTGTCGAGGGTGTGCTTCCCCCAGTCCAGCACCCGTTCGTAGCCCGCGTGCGTGCGGAGCGCCGACAGGTGCCGTGCCAGTCCGCCGACCGTCGGCGCGTACGACCGTCCGTTGTCGTTGACGACGATCACGACCGGGCGATCGGGCGCCGCCGCGATGTTGTTGAGCGCTTCCCAGGCGGCCCCGCCGGTCAGGGCACCGTCGCCCACGACGGCCACGATGTGGTGGTCCGGACCGTCCTTCACATAGCGGGCCTTGGCCATGCCGTCGGCGTACGAGAGTGCCATGGAGGCATGCGAGTGCTCGATGTGGTCGTGCGCGGACTCGGCGCGGCTGGGATAGCCGGACATCCCGCCCCGGCGGCGGAGGCCGGCGAACTCGGCGGCCCTGCCGGTGACCAGCTTGTGGACGTAGGCCTGGTGGCCGACGTCCCAGAGCAGGATGTCCCGGGGCGACTCGAACGCGCGGTGCAGGGCCAGGGTCAGCTCGACCACGCCCAGGTTCGGTCCGAGGTGGCCGCCGGTCTCGGACACGTTCCGTACGAGGAAGCCGCGGATCTCCTCGGCGAGGGCGTCGAGTTGCCTGGGGCTCAGACCGCGCAGGTCCGCGGGCTCGTTGATGCGTTCCAACAGGGGCATTCGGTTGTTCTCCTTGCCGAGTTCGGGATCCGCCGGGCCGGCCGTCAGTGCCGGGAGGCGGAGGCCATGGCGAGGATGGGGGTGAGGCTGAGGGCGAGCGGCCGCAGCCGGCGCGCGCCGATGCCTGGGCCGGCCGGTGCGGGAGGGCTCTGCGTGCTCATGCTGGTGGTTCCTGCCGATCGAGGGCGACCCGGGTACCGGGGAGGGCGGGGTTCCCGAGCCGCACCGGTGCGAGAATATCCATTCTCACTGTCGCCTGTAGTCTAGAGAACGCCTGTTCTCACCAGCAAGAGGGGTCCCGTGCCATCGACGACAGCGGCCCAGGAGGTCATGCGCGGGCAGTTGCTCGACGCGGCCGAGCAGGTCTTCTATGCGCGCGGCATCCAGGCCGTGAACATGAGTGAGGTCCGCGCCGCGGCCGACCTCCCGCTGAAGCGCATGTACCAGCTGTTCCCCAGCAAGGACGACCTCGTCGTCGCGTTCCTGCGGCGACGCCACGACCGCATGATGGCCGCCATCGAAGACCGCGTCGCGGATGTCGACCAGCCGCGTCCGCGGGTGCTGGCGATCTTCGACTACCTCGACGAGTGGTTCCACGAACCGGACTTCCGCGGCTGTCCGTGGATGAACGTGTACGGGGAACTCGGGCCCACCAACGCGGTCGTGGCGGCCGAAGTGCACCACCATCAACGGGCGTTCCGCGCCCTGGTCACCGGCATCGTCGCCGCATCCGGCTACTCCCCCGCGGTCGCGAACGCCGTCTACCTCCTGGTGGAGGGCGCCGTGGCGACGGCGGCCGTGCAGCACAGCGCCGCTCCGGCCCGCGAGGCACGGTGCGGCGCCCGGATGCTGCTGGCGAACGGGGCGGGATCCGGAAGGTGAACCGAACGCGGCGCTTCCAGCGCCGGCGGCGGCAGGTGCTCGCGCATCCAACGCCGGTTCACCCGCGCCACGGCGGGCCGGCGGTTCCCGCGCGGACATCCCGGCCACGCACCGGACGTCCTGCTTCCGCCCGCGATTGATTTCTCACCTGCGCGGCAGCCACGGCACGCTAATTTGGGGCATCCCGAAGCAGAGGAGTGCCCCGTGGGCAAGGTGGTCATGTACAGCTCGGTGTCGGTGGACGGCTTCGTCGCGGACGAGGATGACCAGCCCGGACCGCTGTTCGACTGGTTGTCCAGTGGTGACGTCCCGCTGGACGAGAGCGGCGTGCTCACGGTGTCACAGACGTCCTACGACTACACCCGGCCGTACTGGGACCGGATCGGGGTCACGATCGTCGGCCGCCACGTCTTCGACCTGACGGACGGCTGGGACGGGAAACCGCCGGGCGGGATCGACCACGTGGTCGTCGTGACGCACCGGCCGGAGCCCGAGGGCTGGGACCCCGGGGCGCCGTTTCACTTCGTCGACGGCGTCGAGGCAGCCGTGGCCAAGGCGCAGGAGCTCGCCGGTGACCGCATCGTCGAGGTCGCCGCCGGCGACGTCGGTGGCCAGGTGCTTGCCGCGGGCCTGATCGACGAGGTGCGCATGGACGTCGTACCCGTCGTGTTCGCGTCCGGCAAGCGCTACTTCGGGTCGGCCGACGCGCAGCACCTGTTGGAGGATCCTGACGTGGTGATTCAGGGCAACCGGGTGCTTCACCTGCGCTATCGGGTGCGCCGTTGACCTGTCCGAGCGGGTGCGCGAAGCAGTCCACCGCGGACGGTGACACATGACGGGGCTGCCTTCGGCTCGTTCGCCGAACTGCTCGGCCGTGCCCGCCTCGACACCACCCGCCGGTGCACCCCCCGCCCACCCGCCGATCAATGGGGCACCGCCGACCTGGGCGCACTCAATCGGGCGCTTGCTCCGGCAGAAGTTCGCCGGGTTCACCACCGACTACCCCACGCTGCAGCATCGGCACACCCCCGCGCACAGTTCGATCTTCGGCCGTGAGTCGATCGGCTTCGGCGCCTCCCCGGCCGACCGCGCCAAGTCCACCGAGCAGGTGCCCACCGAGCAGAAGTCCTCCTCGACACCGATCCCGGCACTGCTACGAGCACGGTGGGACGGTGGACGGCCAGGAAACCTCGCGCCCCCGGCTCACCCGTTTCGACGTAGCCGACGAAGGAGCGCTCACCTGTACTCGAAGCACCAACTCCCCGGCCGAGCTGAGGCTTCCCACATTGCGCGACGCCCGTACCGCAGGCGTCGCTACCGTCCCGACGTGAACGAATCACGCTCATACGAAAGTTTGCTCGCCGGAGCGAAGAAGTTGCCGCACCGGCGCTACAAGCGCATGACCGGGTCGAAGAGGTGTTCGTCCTGCACACCGGCATCAGGATCGACGTACGCCACCGCCACCCACCTCTGACAGTCCGCCGAAGCCCCGGCCACCCTGCCGGTGCCTTCGCATGTCCAGACCCTCGATGGATTGCCCTGTGCTCAAGCGGTCGTGGATCACTCGCACGGCACTTGCCGCCGCAGCCGGCCCCCAGGAATTCCGGGAGCGCCCGGCTGTTCCGGCACGACAGGCCCCCGTAACGTCCGTTCACGGACGATTCACCGGTGCGCGACGCCGTACGGGGGCAGGCGGCCCGGCCGTGGCACGCCCGGGCAGATCTCAGGAGAGCGGCCAGTTGCGCAGCAAGGCGTCGGCCATCTCCTGGAGCTCGTCGCGGCCGACACCGCTCGCGGCCTGCACGGCGAGGCCGTAGGCGAAGGTGGTGAGGTAGCGGGCCAGTAGCCCGGGATCGGCCTGCGGAGGCAGGTCGCCCTCGTCGATCGCTCGCTGGAACCGCTCCCGGACGCAGGAGTAGCCGTTGTTGCGCCAGGCGACGAGGAGGTCACGGACTTCCTGCCCGGAGTCGCTGGTGGTCAGGGCGCCCTGGACGCCCAGGCACCCATGGGGGTGGGCCGGGCGGGTGGTGGTGCGAACGGTGCCGGCCAGGATCGCGGTGGCCACGGCGTGGGCGGTCGGCTCCTCCATGGCCCGGGCCAGGTAGGCGCTCGGGCCCTCGGTGTAGCGCTCCAGGACCTTGCGGAACAGCTGCTGCTTGTTGCCGAAGGCTGCGTACATGCTGGTCGTGGAGATGCCCATCGCGCTCGTCAGGCCGGACGTGCTGGCGCCCTCGTAGCCGTGCCTCCAGAAGACCAGCATGGCCCGCTCGAGAGCTTCGTCCGCGTCGAATCCTCGCGGTCGGCCGATCGGGCCGCTCTGTCTCGTCTCCACCCCCGCAGCCTACCGCTTCTGCAGCGATCACTGCGGAAGTGCTAACGTTCGACTTCGGCAGCGATCGCTACAGAAATCGAGGAGGGCTGCCCCCATGGCACTGCCCGGGAGGCCATGGAGGGCGTCCCGTCTCACCCGGCGTCCGGTCGCGGCTCCCGTCGGGAACCGCTCCACAGAAGGGCCATCCCATGTCCGACAGCGATCTGCGCGCGTTCTACCTGCGCTACATCGAGGCGCTCAACGCACACGAGTTCGACGGTATGGACGAGTTCATCGACGACCGCACCACCCTGAACGGCGAGCCGGCCACCCGGGACGATCTCATCGCGGTTCAACGGCATGACGTGGACGCGGTTCCGGACCTCCACTGGGAGCTCAAGGAACTGCTCTTCGACGGTGACCGGCTGGCCGCCCGTCTGGTCAACACGGGTACGCCGGTGAAGGAATGGCTCGGCGTGACTCCCACCGGCGCCTCGTTCGAGATCGTCGAATACGCCGTCTACCAGGTCCGCAACGGACGGTTCGTGCACATGACCGCCCTGCACGACGCCGGCGGACTTCTCCGGCAGCTGACCGGCTGACCCGCGGAACCGGTGCCGGCAACGCAAAGACCCGTCCGAACATCACCAAGCGGTCCGCTCGGGCCGCATGACTCGTGAGGAAACGCATGACCGTCACACTGATCACCGGGGCCAACAAGGGCATCGGCTTCGAGACAGCCAGGCAGCTTCTGGCGTTGGGGCACGTTGTCTACATCGGCGCTCGCGACGTCGAACGAGGCGAGAAGGCCGCGGCCGCGCTCGGCGCACGCTTCGTGCGGCTCGATGTGACCGACGACGCGTCGGTCGGCACCGCGCTGGCGACGATCGACTCGGCCGAGGGGCGGCTCGACGTCCTGGTGAACAACGCGGGCATCCTGGGGCACGGAGTCACCGACGGCCCCACGGCGCTGCGGGCCTTCGACACCAACGCGGTGGGCGTCGTGCGCGTCACGGAAGCGGCGCTGCCCCTGCTGCGCAAGTCCTCGAACCCGACCGTGGTCACCGTTTCGAGCAGTGCCGGGTCCTTCTGGGCGGTGACCAATCCGGACCGGCCCGAGTTCAACCTGCCGTTGGCGCTCTACTCCGCGTCCAAGGCCGCGGCCACCATGCTCACGGTGCAGTACGCCAAATCCCAGCCGGGCATCAAGTTCAACGCGGTCGAGCCCGGCACCACCGCGACCGACCTGACCGCGGCGTTCGGAATCGGAAGGACGCCGGAGGAGAGCGCCAGGGTCGTCGTACGTCTGGCAACTCTCGACGCGGACGGGCCGACGGGAACGTTCCAGGACGAGAACGGGGACGTTCCCTGGTAGACGAGGGCGACGCCGGGGGCGGCCCGGACGCGGCCGCCCCCGGCCGTTCCGATCTCGACGCCGACGCCGGACATCGGCGTCGGAGCTGGGTACGAGCCGGGCGAAGGGTGAGTACGCGTACTCATGTGAGCATCGGTCAGCTCCCTCCACGATGCCTGCATGCCATCGACATCTCTCGCAAAGCCACTGCTGGTGGTGACCGCACTCACTTGCGTGATCCTGTCCGGTTGCGCCGCCCGGACCACCGCCACCGTTCAGACCGCCGCAGACCACGCCGTCTCCCCCGCACCCCGGCAGGACGCCCTGTCCGGCGACGATGATGCCCAGATGCGCTTCCTCGCGCTGATCACCCGCGTCGCGCAAGGCTGCGCACCGGGCGCCGCCGGCAACAAGGGCGGCGACACCCCGCCCGAACCCGAGGACGTGTTGGGTGGGCGGGATGAGCCCACGCCGGTGTACGGCCCGGGCGAGACCCCGCCGGGGGTCCCCGACGCCGTGGGGGACATACCGGTACCCCTCGATGATCCCGGGCCGCCGGAGGCGACCCCCGACTCCACTCAACCCGAGCCGGCCCAGGAAGTGACGCTGACCGGCATCGAGAAGTGCGAGGGCGACGAGCACGCCGAGCGCGTGACCGAGGCGTTCGAGAACACCAGGACGACCGCCTATCAGGCACTTGAGCAGAAGCTGGCGGACCTGGATTACCCGGCGTCACAGATCCGCCGGATGCCGGATCCCGCGGGCGCGCCCCGGGCAAGGATCGATCTGCGCTTCATGGGAGGCCACTTGGCCCTTGAGATCACCGCCGCCGGCAGGGGGGTGACGGTCGAAGCGTTCGGGGTTCCCGAGACGGAGACCGTGGAGGTGACCGACGTGAAACGAAAGCCGGGGCCGGACGCGCCTACGGCCTGACCGGATCACTCGGAACGCGCACAGAAGTGCCCTCCACAGCTCCGGACTCCTGCTGTCCCCGAGCCGCTTCCCCCAACATGCTCTCCAGGACCGGCGACTGAGCTTCGACGATGAGTACGGTCATACCGGTATCGGTCCAGGTCTCGTGCTCCTCGCCCGCGGCCCAACAGGCGGCTTGCCCTCTCGTCAGGGCCTCGGGTTCACCGTCCGCGCCGCTGGCCCACCCCTGGCCCTCCGTGACGAGGAGGACCTGCGGCACCGGCGCCGCGTGCCGCCCAAGGCGTCCACCTGGCGCCACATGCATGATGTTCACGTCAGCGGAACCGCCCCCGCCGTGAACAAGGACCCGTCGGACACCTCGGCTGCCGTAGGCGGTCGTCTCCGAGCCGGTGATCTCGTCGATGGTGAGGATCTTCATGCAAGGCATTCTGGGTGGAGCCTGCCGCACCCGGGAACCGCGGGTCGGGAAATCCGTTCGGGCCGGACGGACTCGTCGGTCACGGGGACGTGACGGCCTGCGACGTCCGTCACGGCCGGGCGCCAGGGCGAGTGCCGGCACCCGAGCCGGTTGGTCGTGGATCTCACCGCCCGACCTGCGCGGACGTCGCCCGAGGGCAGGCCGCGCGGCAGGGTGCAGCGCCTGGCCCGCTATTGCGTCCCCCACCCGGGCGCGGACGCCGCCCGTGACCGCCGGTCGGCCTGTACGGGCAGCACCGCGCCGGATGGCGGAAGGCCGCTGGAGTCGGCCGTACTGGTGCCGCGCCGGTCACGGTGGTGCTGGAACTGCCCGGCCGCGTACCAGCCGATGTGTGCGAGTGCGGCGCCCGCGAGGGCGTCGAGCAGGTAGTGGTTGGCGGTCAGGACCACGGCGGTGTCCATGGCGACGGTGAGCGTCACGGCCATGACGCGGAGCCACGCCCTGCGGGTGGCGGCGAGGATCGCCAGCGTCATGAGCAGGTTCCAGCCGACGTGGAGACTGGGCATCGCGGCGTACTGGTTGGTGAAGGCCGGGGGCTGCAGCAGCCGGTAGGCCGCGGACTGCTGGGTGACCGTGTCGGTCATGCCCAGACCCGCCAGCCGGGGTGGCGCGACGGGGAACGCGGCGAACGCGATGAGGCCGGCGGTCCCGGACACGAGCATCGCGCCAGCCGCCCGGACGTACAGGTCGGGGTGCCGGGTCAGCAGCCAGATCAGGGTGAGCGCGATGACGGGCCAGTGGCCGAAGATGTATATCCAGTTCAGGATGCGGGTGACGGCGTGCTCGTGGACCACGTGGTCCTGCAGCCAGAACTCCCTGTCCAGGCGCAGGAGGTGCTCCGCGCCCTCGATCCGTGCGGCATTGCGCAGCGCCTCGGCCCGGGAGCTGTGCGTCAGGCCCCGGACGGCGAAATAGCCGACGACGGCGGCGAGGACGATGCCCGTCCGTGCCAGAAGGCGTGAGGAAGCGGCGGCCGACCGCGCCAGGTGGCGGAAGCCGCCGCTCACGCCGTCGTGCAGCAGGCGGCGGATGTGCCGGACGCCGTACCTGATGCGGTCCGTGACTCCGGGACGCCGCGGCCGCCCTCCGGGTCGCGGACCGGGGACGAGGGGCGCGGCGGCCTCCCGTCGGGGGCCGTCACTCCGGACGGGCGGGTGGGTGGTCGATTGCGCAGAGCGCGGAGGATGCGAGCGCTTTCGCCCGTCCCGGACAGCGCGTCGGTGGCGCGATCGCGCACTGTGGCGGTTCAGCACGGCTGCAGTTCCTTGTGGACGTCGGTCGTCACCGTGATGCCCAGGGCGGCGATGTCGGTGTCCTGGCCGACGTGGGCCGGGGTGGCTGTCCGATCGGGCAGCTCGACGCCGTGGCGCGGGAGGCCGGCATCGAAGTACGCGGCGGTGAGGATCCGCCGCATCCAGCACTTCAGGTCCGCATCCGGAGGCACGTCGGGGAAGGACAGGTAGGCCCGTTCGAATGCGTCCAGGACGAGGGCCTCGGCGTCGTCGGGATGGCCCGTCATGGACAGCGCGGCCCGGTACGACAGGCCGAGGAGGGACAGCACCTCCCTCTCGAAGCGCTCGTCGTCGCGCATGCCGGGCGTCCCGGAACGCACGACGGGCCGGGTACGCGGGACGTGAGAGTACCGACGGTGCCTGCCGTGTCCGGCCGTCGCCACGACCGGGAGCGACGGCACGTCCTCCTCGGAGGGGTGACCTCGATGCCGGCCGGTGCCATGTCCGAGCGCAAAGGCGGCTTGGGCGCGAGGCTGCTGGACGGTGACCGAATCGGGCATGGGTGTTCCTTTCCGTGGTCGGCCGGCGGGGGCCGATGCGACAGTGCGGTCCGGCGGCGGGCGAGGCCCGGCAGCCAGAGCTCCAACTTGAAGCTTCAACTTAACCTAACACATGACTTTAAGCTTCAAGCAATCACGGACCAGCGAGCCCCGCCGCGCGGGGACCAGGACGCCCCGCCGGCGTCAGCGGCAGGGATCGACCTCGTCGACGGCCGCGAAGATGCGGTCGAAGACCGCTCCGAGGATCTGCAACTCACCGGGCTCCAACGGGTCGAGGACCAGGCGACGGACGCTCTCGACGTGCGCGGGCGCGGAGGCCACGAGCTTGCCGTAGCCCTCGGACGTGAGGGCGGCGTTGGTGTACCGCCCGTCGCACGGGTCGGTCTCACGACGGACCAGACCCTGCCCCTCCAGGCGCTTGACCACGTGGGACAGGCGCGACAGCGAGGCACTCGCGAGGCCGGCCAGCCCACTCATCCGCATCGTGTGGCCCTCCTGCTCGGAAAGCCTCGCCAGAACGTGGTACTCCATCCAGTTCAGGTCGGTTTCACGCTCCAACTGCCGTTCGAGCGCGGGCAGGAGCAGCGTCAGCACCCGGGCCATCGACATCCACGCGGAGAGCTCGTCGCTGCGCAGCCAGCGCGGCTCCGCCGCCTCGCGGTCCCGCGACTCGTCCAGATTCATCGTCATGCGGCCCACGCTAGCCGAATAAGTTGAAGCTTCAAGTCGGTCGGGTGTACGGTGAGACGACTTGAAGCTTCAAGTTACTTTTCCATGTACCCTCACGTACCCACAGATCAGGACATTGCGACCATGACCAGGATCGGCATCATCCTCGGCAGCACCCGCCCCGGCCGCAACGGCGAGAAGGTGGCCCACTGGGTCGTCGAGCAGGCCACGGGCCACG
>NZ_JBIVNJ010000047.1:0-48540 GCF_044753585.1 Streptomyces sp. NPDC088354
GCGCTCGGCGGCCAGGAGCAGTGTCACCGCCAGCTCGGCAGTGGGCTCGCCGTGCACGCCGTTCGCCGTGGCGACGCGCGTGCGGGAGGGAAGCAGGCCGAGGAAGGGGTCGAGGTAGTCGTGCCCGGAGCTGAGGACCTGAAGGACCTCGAGCCGCTCGGCGCGGTGCAGCAGCCGGTCCAGGATCTCGTGTTGCTTGGCAGGAACGGGCGGGACGACGACGAAGCGCACGTCCCGGGGATCGGACGGGAAGGCCGACAGGCCGTCCCAGAAGTGGTATGACAGACCGTCGGGCAGAGGGCCGGGAAATTCGCCGGACCGATAGGGGAGCCAGACCGCGCGGCTTTCTCGCATGATTCGCAGTGCTTTTCTGTGGAACTCGGAGTACGGGCGTGCCACGTCGGGCTTCTGGGGCACCGGCTCCTCAGAGCAGCGGCTTTCCGTCGCGGACGGTCGCGTCCGCGCACCCGGAGCTGACATCGTTGTCACACGTGAACCGTTCAGAACGCTAACACACGCCCTGGAACTGGTAGTGATGTCGGCGCAGACTCGGCGGTCTCCCAGGCGTCCTCGGAGATGTCCACGCCGACCGCGTCGACCTTGCTGCCGAGCACCTTCGCTATGCCCTCCGACCAGCCGCCGGGGCCCGCGAACAGCTCAACCACGCGGACCGGGGCGCCATTGACCGCCGACCAGCTGCTGCAAGGGACTCCGGCTCCGAAGCCCTGGGCGACGTCGGCGGCCACGCCCTGGCCGCTCCACTGACCGCGCGAACAAGCCCCTCTTGGACGACCGGCCGTCCAGAATGGACCACCTCCCACTCCACCGCTGCCTCCGGCGCCCAGAGGGTGCTGTCCAGAGCACCAGGTCGCTTTCTGGACGGACGTTCGTCTAAGATGTGGGAAGGTCGGCCCAACGAACTTGCAAGGAGTTCCCGTCGGCAGTCGCCGCCCTGCACGACCCTGTTTCACGCGCCTGCTACGACCGCTGCCGAGCCCGCGGAAAGACCCACACACAAGACGCGGTCGCTCATGCGCTCTCTCGTTTCGTGTGGGCTTTTAAGCAGCCCGGACGGTATCTGAACGCCTCCGAGGTCTGTTCGCCCGGTATAGAGGTGGAAGATGCCCGTGATGACCTGGAGCGGGCGATGCTGCACCTTCCTCCCGGCGCCAAACGGGACTTGGGTCGACTGATCACGCGCATTGATGAGGAATTCGAGCGCCGTACCCTGCCCGAGCCCAACAACATCGAGTGGGCAATGTCGGGCTGGTGGTGGACCAGAATGCGTGAACGCTGACGGGCCCGGGCTCGTAGCCCTCTCCTGCAATCGAACGTCCCGTCACCCTCTGCGACCGTTCCCCAAGATCTGTGCCAGAACCCGGAACCCGTCGACAATCGCTGTTCCTGGAAGCCACTTCGGCGACTTTCAGGGCCTGGGTGCGGGTGAGGGGGAAGCAGGACAGCGCGCGTGCGACGGCGGAGTCGAGGGTGAGGTCCTCGGGCACGTTCTCGAGGTCGTCCTCGATCGCGAGTCGGGCGTAGGCCAGGTATTTACGGGCGAGGAGATGCGGGTGGCGAAGTCTGACTTCCTGGTCGATGAAGTCCAGCAAGTGCGCGATGAACGCGAACCGCAGCTCCTGGGTGATCGACGGATCCCGGTTGACGGGGTAGGAGTCCGTGGCGGCGATATCGGCCAGCGCCAGGGCCCAGTGGGCAGGCGAGGGCAGCTCCGCTGCTTCCTGGCGGATGTGGGCAGGAAGCAGCGGAGCTTGGACCTTCACCAGGCGTTGGTAGAGGGCCATGATGGCGATCATCTGTCACGGCTCCTCTGTTCGATCGCGTCCTGCGGTACTTCAACGCCAATGTTCCGGAACACGCTCACAGCTGGCTCCGCGGCCGCTCTCACGAAATTTGTGCATAACCCGCGTTGGTCTGCCTGGTCGGCGCCGGCCACGCGGGCTGCGTGCTGTGCGTCTCAGTCCGCCTGCGGCAGGCCGACCTCGGTGTCCCACCGGCGGAAAAGGTCCCCGCAGGTGGTGGATGGCGTCGGTGCGCGTTCGGCGAGGGTGATCAACGCGTGGTGCAGTTCCCTGCTCAGTCGGAAGAGCCGGTGGCTGTACGGTCCGCCCCTGTAGACGTACAGGCGGAAGACACCGACCATCTGTCCGTCACGGGTGCCGTCGGCGAAGGCGGCCGGGACCCCGGCAAGCAGTTCGATGTCGCTCTTGCCGATCGCCGCGTCGGCCACGGCCTTGAGGGGCAAAGAACCGAATTCGACAGCGGACAGGGAAGCTTCGGTGGCGGCAGCATGGGCGGCCAGAGCTGCGAAGATCTCGATCAGCTGCTCGCCTTCCACCGTGCTGATGCCCCACCTCTGCAGGGTCTCGTGGCGGCGAGCCTGACGCCACGGTTCCTGGTCCACCAGCGGCAGCAGGACATGGCCCAGGTGAACGCAGCGACGCCACAGCAGGTCGTGGTCAGAGGTCACCGTCGATCCTCTCTACGCCTGTGAAGGGCCTGCTGTGAGGACCAGCCTCTGCACGGCTGGCCCCCCAATTTCCTACTACATACAGGCCACGTACAGAAGGGGGCTGTGCGCCGTCCCGTGCCCCACCTGGCCGCTCGCGCTCACGAGGGTTCCCTCGGTAGTTCGGTTAGGGCAGGTGGCGGCGCCGGCTGCATCCCCCGCTTCCCCTCGCCACAATGTGGCGGGTGGCGGGTGGCGGGTGGCGAGGGTGCGGGGGTGGTCGGGGCCGAGGACCTGACCACGGGCACTGTCGCGTTCAGCACCGGCGGCGCGGACACCGGCCCCTCCTGATCGCGCCATCCGGCCCCGCGACGACCGACCGGGCCACCCCTGCCCCGGGGGTGTGCCGCGGTCATTGTCCGGGTTCGACCGGCAGTGACCGACCTGGCGGGGGCGTCGGCTGCTCCACGTCCGCATCCCCTGCCGCGCCTTGTCCGTGACCTCACACGAAGGTGCCGCCTTGAGCGTAGCCCCCAAGAGAAGTCAGACCGCCGTGACGAGGCACTTCCCTTCGCGGTTGTCTGTGGGTCAGCTCAGTCGAGCTCCCCCAGGTAGCTCACAGCTTGACCGAAGTCGTCCCGCGCGGCATCGAACTCGTGTGTGGCGACGTGGAAGGTGGAGCGGTCGATCAGGATCCTTGCGAGTGTTCGCGTCCCGCCTTCAGGGTCGTGCCGTGACAGCTGACGGGCCAGGCCGACTCCGTCGTCGAACAGGGCGCGCACGCGCTCCGCGAACAGATGGGTGCGGTGTTGCCAGTACAGGGCGGAGCGGACGGTGAGGACCCGGTGCAGCCGGACCAGTTCGGCCAGATGCCGGTCGGGATGCTCGCCGGCTCGCGGCGCAAGGGCGTCGACCTCCTCACGGAGAGCGTCACGACTCTCGAAGTAGCGCCGCCTGGCATCGGGCGACCATTGGCCGGGCGCCGTCGCCAAGGGGGGATGTGGCTCACCGGACAGCGGCCGATCACTCTCGGCACCGGAGAAGCACAACAGGACCGCCCAAAACGCCGCCTGATAGCCACTCCAGGTCATCCGCTCACCGGTGTCGGCCAGCTTCGTCAGCAACGCGAGGGCCTCCTGACGCACTGCGGCAGACTGATCCACAGGTATGGACAATTACTCCGCTTGCGGGGAGCGCGATCCACGTCGCGACTGGCGATGGCCTGCGGGTCTGTGAGGGCTGTGTCGTTTCCTGGTCCCGTTGCCCCGCTCATGGGGTCCGTGTGTCGGCGTCGGGTTGTGGGAGTGTGGTGTCGGCGCTGACGGACACAGGCGTGGCCTGGTCTCATAGACTGAGCGTGCAGGCGTAGGTCCATTGCTGCTGGCAAGGGGAGGTATACCGTGACCGCTGACATGATCGCGCCGGAGTGGATGCACACGCCGATCACGGCGGCGCAGTACGACTCCTGGTCTGCGGAGCAGTGCAGGGGTATCGAGATCGTTGACGGGATGGTCGTGGTGAGTCCGAGCGCGTCCAAGCGTCACAATCGGCTCGCGCGGCTCCTCGCCAATGCGCTGGACGCCGCCGCTTCTGCGGAATGGAACGCGGACACAGACGTCGATGTCCGTCTCCAGGATGTTCCGCTCACGAATCGTCGTCCCGACGTCGTGGTCTACCGGGCGGACACGATCGACATCACGCCCACGAGGCCGGAGCATGTGCTCCTGGTCGTGGAGGTGGTCTCGCCCGGCTCGGAGACCACCGACCGGATCGTGAAGATGGAGCAGTACGCCAAGGCGGGGATCGCCTTCTACTGGCGTGTGGAGCAGACAGCCAACGGGGTTCCTCTGGTGTACACCTATGTGCTCGACCCGGCAGCCGGGGTCTACCGGGACGGGGATGTCTTCACCGACGTCGTGAAAGCCGCGGTGCCGTTCCCCCTTGAGATCAGCCTCAGCTCGATCTGACGCACAGCCACCCCTGCTCGGACGTCTCGCCACCACCTGCGAGGGCGGGGAGGAATGAGACCTGTAGGGGGGTACGGCTGCCGCTGATCGCCGTCCGCGACGGCGTTGCGGCGCCGTGGCGCACGCACCCACGACTGTCCCGCGTTTTCCCAGGTCACAGCATGCTTCCCCGGAGTGTACGGTCCGGACTTCGCCTCACTGCGGTGGCCGCGCATGACAGCAGTGACCGCCGACACAGGCCGCCCGAAGCTCCCGGTGCGCAAGACAGCGCACGCCGCCCTCACCCTGGCGGCTGTGAGCAGGGCGGTGTAGCGGCTGCGGGCGACGGCTCAGATGGCCTCGCGGGCGACGGCCAGGGTCCCCTTCCGCGGGCAGTCGCCTGCGCCATCACCTGCGGCATCATCTGCGGCAACGCCTGCGCTGTTACCTGCACCATCACCTGCGGCGGATTTCTCGCGGCCTTCCGCATTCTGGCTGGTCACGCGGCCATTCGGCCCAGCGGCGCACTCTGACATCTGTGTGGTGGGGTGGGCTGGCTGCTGGCGGTGGCTTCCCTGCTCGGGGTGCGTCCGGGTCTTGGGCCGGCGTGGAGCGTGGCCGGCGGGGGCGCTGCGCTGGGCCGGGGCGATGGGGCGCCGGGTGGGAAGACCCGGCGCGGAACATGCCGGCGGAGCGACGACGCCCCGTCACTTTTGCGCTCCCTCTCCTTCTGCGCGGCCTGCCGCGCCCGGGCCTCCTGACGGCGCGCCAGATCCTGCTCGACCTGCTCTGCCTTCCGCTTGCGCTCCGCGTCCTGCCGCTTCTTCTCCCGCTGCGCCGCCGCCCACCGCTGCGCCTGATCCCGTTCCTCCTTGGCCGCTGCCCGCTCCTTTTGCGGTCGCTCCTGTGCCGCAGCGTGTGCGCGGCGGGCCTCTTCCTGCTGCAGGCGTTTGTGCTCGGCGGCCTTCGCCTTCTTCACCTCAGGGATTTCTTGCGGGCCACGGCGTCCCCCTCAGATCCGTCGTGTCGCTTGATGTGAAGCCATGCCCGCCCGACAAGACCAACAACCCCTCGCCTGCAGCTGGAGCACTGCGCTCTTGGCGACGAGCCAGCCACCACGCTCCGGTGGTCGTTGCGGCGAACGCGTAACCCACCGCCCAGCCGGAAACTGCCTTTGGCATCAGGACATGGCCAAGACCCGTAACCGCCGCGCATGCGGCCGCGCACACCGCGGCACGCGCGAGGCGATATGCAGGCCGTCGGTGACCAGGCGGCGCCATAGGCCGATGGCTCCGTCGGCGTTCCTTCGCCACGGCCCGGTGGGGTCGAGCGACACACCCCGGGTCGGGGTTGCGCACCTCACTCCGGGCCACCAGAACTAGACAAGAGGCCAGTGGACCTTTACTGTGGAGGCATAAGGTTCCAGTGGCCTCTTAAAAGGCTGCGGGGCAGACTTCACCAGAAGGCGGCAGGGCGTGAACGAAGACACCACAGCAGCAGCGCGTACGCCGCTGGGCAGCTCCGGCATCTCTGTGCGGCCCGTCGGCCTTGGACTCATGGGGATGTCGCAGTTCTACGGAGCGGCGGACCCGGGCGCCTCAGTCGTCACCATCCAGGAAGCGATCGAGCTGGGCGTGGAGCTGTTCGACACCTCGGACTACTACGGGGCGAGCAGTGCCACCCCGGGCCGGCCGGTGCCGGGCTTCGGGCACAACGAGGAACTGCTGGGACGGGCCCTCAAAGGCCGCCGGGACCGGGCGGTCGTGGCGACCAAGTTCTCCGCGCGCCCCACCCCCGAGGGCCGCAGCTTCTTCGACGGCCGCCCCGAGTACGTGAGGGCCGCCTGCGAGGCCAGCCTGAAACGGCTCGGAACGGACCGGATCGACCTGTATTACTACCACCGGCTGGACCCGGCCGTGCCCGTCGAGGACACCGTGGGCGCCATGGCCGACCTTGTCGTCGAGGGCAAGGTCCGGGGAATCGGTCTGAGCGAGGTGAGCACGGAGATCCTGCGGCGGGCCCACGCCGTCCACCCCGTCTCCGCTCTGCAGAGCGAGTACTCGCTCTGGGAACGCGGCGTCGAGGCCGAGGTGCTGCCGGAGTGCCGCCGTCTGGGCATCACCCTGGTGCCCTACAGCCCGCTGGGCCGCGGCATGCTCACCGGAGCCTTCCGCCGGGGAGTCGAGTTCGGCCGCGACGACTTCCGCTCGACGCTGCCCAAGTTCCAGGGCGAGAACTTCGAGAGCAACCTGCGGCTGGTCCGTGAGCTGGAGCGGTTCGCCGTAGGTGCCGGCGCCACCCCCGGCCAAATCGCCCTCGCCTGGCTGCTGGCCCAGCACCACGACATCGTCGCGATCCCCGGCTCCAAGCGTCCGGACAACGTCCGGGCGAACCTCGCGGCCACCTCGGTCCGGCTCAGCGCCGACGACGTGGCCGGCCTCGGCGCCGTGTTCGACCCCGTACGGGTCAAGGGCGCCCGCTACGGAGCCCTCAACACCCTCCAGGACGACACCGGAAGCTGACGTCCCCACCGGACACCGCACACAGGGGCCCGGCCGCGACCGGCCGCCCCTGGGCAAGGAGCACACATCATGAACTTCGACGACCAATTCGCCGGCCGGACCGCCTTCGTGACGGGCGCCGGCAGCGGCATCGGATCCGACATCGCCCGGCTGCTCACGGCCCGCGGGGCCGCCGTCGCCCTCGTGAGCCGTCAGGAGGAACCCCTGAAGGAGCTCGCCGGCCAGATCGCCGCAGCGGGCGGCAGGGCCCTCGTCCTGCCGGCCGACGTCAGCGACCCGCTCGCTGTGAAGCACGCTGTCGCCGAGACCGTCGGCCACTTCGGCGCCCTGCACCTGGCCGTGAACAACGCGGGCACCTCCGGCGCCCTCCACGAGGTCCCCGACCTCCCCGAGGAGGAATGGAACAGGACCGTGGGAATCAACCTCTCCGGCGTCTTCTACGGGATGAAGTACCAGATCCCGGCGATCCGGGAGGCCGGTGGCGGCGCCATCGTCAACATCTCCAGCGTCTTCGCCGACCGCGGCCTGTCCGCCCGCTCCGCCTACAGCGCGAGCAAGCACGGCATGCGCGGACTGACCCGCACGGCGGCCTTCGAGTGGGCACGGCACGGTGTCCGCATCAACGAGCTCCAGCCCGGCGTCGTTCCAGTGCCTCGCCAGCAGGGCAACCCCGACGAGGTCGCGAAGATCGCCGAGGGCATCCCGGCCGGCCGGCTCGGCACCGGGGTGGAAGTGGCCAAGGCCGTCGCCTTCCTGCTCTCCGACGAGGCCTCCTACGTCACCGGCGCCCACCTCGCGGTCGACGGCGGGTTCCTGATCTGAACCACGAAGACTCCCGCCCCCCTTTCCCCATCGAGCAACAGAGACAGAGGTACCACCATGAGCAAGACCTGGCTGATCACCGGAAGCTCCCGCGGCCTGGGCCGCGCAATCGCCGAGGCGGTCCTGGCGGCGGGCCACAATCTGGTCGCGACCGCCCGGCGCGTCGAGTCCCTGAACGACCTCGTCGACACCTACGGCGACAAGGTCCGCCTGGTCACCCTCGACGTGACCGACGCCGCCGCCGCACGGCGGGCCGTGCAGACGGCCGTGGCGGCCTTCGGGCGCTTGGACGTCGTCGTGAACAACGCCGGCTACGCCGACATGGCTGCCGTCGAGGACATGTCCGAGCAGGCCTTCCGCGACCAGATCGACGCGAACCTCCACGGCGTCGTCAACGTCACCCGGGCCGCCCTGCCCGTCATGCGCGAGCAGGGCTCGGGGCACATCGTCCAGATCTCCTCCGTCGGCGGCCGCGTGGGCGGCCCTGGCCTGGGCGCCTACCAGGCGGCCAAGTGGGCGGTCGGCGGCTTCTCCGAGGTCCTGGCCAAGGAGGTGGCCCACCTCGGCATCAAGGTCACCGTCGCCGAGCCGGGCGCCATGCGCACCGACTGGGCAGGCTCCTCGATGGCCACCCCGCCGGTCAGCGAGCCCTACAAGCCGGTTGTCGAACCCGCGATCGCCCGCCAGCGGGCGTCGGACGGCAACCAGACCGGCGACCCCGCACGCGTCGCACACATCCTGCTGGACATCACGGAGTCCGAGGAGCCGCCGCTGCGTCTGCTGCTCGGCAAGGACGCGGTCCGGGTCGGCCGGGCCGTGGCCGAGACCCTCGCCGCCTCCGACGCCAAGTGGCGTGAGGTGAGCGAGTCCGTATGACCCGCGGCATCGGACCTGCCTGCCCGGTCGGGGCTTAGGCTTACGGCAGGCGGCGCCGAGTGCGGGCCGCGAAGGCTTCCCGGGGAAGTGACAGTGGCAGACGACCGGTCGACGCAATTCCAGCGGGCGCGAAGCGCCGAGCAGCGCGAGATCCGCAAGCAGGCCATCATCGACGCCGCGACACAGCTCCTGGCGGAGATGCCGGTCGGCGAGATCAGCCTGCGCGAGCTGAGCCGGCGGGTCGGGCTTTCGAAGACCAACGTCGTGCGGTACTTCGAGACCAGGGAAGCGGTCTTCTTCGAGCTGCTCAACCGGTCCCTCGCGCAGTGGATCGAGGAGCTGCCCGCCGAACTCCCGTCCGCGGGGGCTCACGCTGACGCCTCACCGGAGGCCGTGACGGACGCCCTGGCCCGGTCCCTGGCCCGCCGGTCCCTGCTGTGCGACCTGCTGAGCGCGCTGGGGTCCGAACTGGAGCGGAACCTCTCCACCGAGTCGGCGCGCGAGTTCAAGCTGGCCCACGGCAGATTGCTGGGCAAACTGGCGGATCTGGTACAGCGCAACATCACCGCACTGACGCCGGCGGCCGCCCGGGAGCTGGTCTCCCTGACCGTCGTGTGCACGGCCGGACTCTGGCCGTTCACCCACCCCTCGGAGGCGGTCGCCGAGGCCCAGCGGGACCCCGAACTCGCCGACACGCGGGTCGACTTCGCCGAGCGGCTCGGTCGTACCCTGCACGTCGCCGTCACCGGTCTGCTGGCCCTGGGCTGACGCCCGCGGCCGGTCCGCGCGGATCGGCCGGCAAGCCGGGTCAACGGCTCCGGCAGCTCCGTCTCGACGTGCGCCGAACCGTCGGGCGGGCGTGTCCGGGGCACGGGATGCGCCTCGACCGCGACCTGCCCGGGCCGGGCCGCAGCGGCGACCGCACCAGCGTCCGCGAGGCCCACCCGCCGGTCGTGCCCGGCGAGTTGACCTGCTACTCCCCGGCGGGTCCACCCCCTGACCCGGTCTCGGATGTGCGGCGCGCCGCCGGACGGATCGCATCGAGGCCGTGGGTCACACCTTTGGCACCCCACCCACTTTCGTCACCCACTTTCGTCACCACCTCAACCGGTGATACGTTCGGATCGGTCTCGACGCCCCGAGCCGTCTCGGGGCGCCTGCCGAGGTCACGGGGCAGCCCGCCCGTGGACCCGCCCTCGCCCTTCCCGTCGTGTGATGCGCACATGTGTCGCCGCGTCGGGCGCCCACCTACTCAGCGGATGTGAAAGCAATGAAGATGAAGAAGAAACTTCTGACCGCGATCGCGGCCGGAGTGCCGCTGGTCGCGGCGGTGTACCTGCCGACCGCTTCGGCACAGACCCCGACTCCCGCTTCGGCCAAGCCGTTCGACTGCGCCTCCATGCCGGTGCGCGCCCCTGCGGGGACCGAGGTGGAGGCCGTGGCGGCGGTCCGCGACGTGGGCGGCACCATCAAGGGGACCGGCGTCCTGCGAGGCGAGGTCACCGGCGTCCCGGCCTTCTGCAAGGTGACCGTCACCCTCACCCACCCGGGCGAGGGCGACCACGCCACGGTGACCACCTGGCTGCCCGAGAAGCGCTGGAACGGCCGCTTCCAGGCGCTCGGCGGCAGCGCCTACCTCGCCGGGGACAACGGTGTCGGCATGGGCACCGCCGTCAAGAACGGCTACGCGGCGACCACCACGGACGCCGGCGTCGGTGACGCCCTCGACGTCAGCTGGGCGCTGAACAGCGACGGCGAGGTCAGCACCACCCCGCTGAAGAACTTCGCCTCCCGTTCCCAGCACGAGGCGGCGGTCGTCGGCAAGGAGGTCGTCGGCGCGGTCTACGGCAGGCACGCCGCCTACTCCTACTTCACCGGCTGCTCCACCGGCGGACGCCAGGGCTACATGGAGGCCCAGCGACACCCCGACGACTACGACGGCATCCTCGCCGACGCGCCCGCCGTCAACTGGGACGAGTTCGAGGTCGCCACCCTGTGGCCGCAGGTCGTCATGAACAATGAGAAGACCTTCCCGTCCGGCTGCGAGCTGGACGCGTTCACCGATGCCGCCGTCAAGGCGTGCGACTCGCTCGACGGCGCCAGGGACGGCCTGGTCAACGACCCGGAGCGGTGCGACTTCGACCCTCGCAGGCTGATCGGCACCAAGGTGGCCTGCGACGGCGTGGAGTTGACCGTCACGGCGGCCGACGCGGCCGTGGTGCGCAAGATTTGGGACGGCCCGCGCACCGCCTCCGGCAAGAAGCTGTGGTACGGCGTCCCCATCGGGGCCGACCTCAAGGGCCTCGCGGCCGTCACGACCGGCCCCGACGGCACCGTCGAGGGCAGCCCCTTCCCGGTGCCCGCCGCGTGGGTCCGGCTCTGGCTGAAGAAGGATCCCTCCTTCGACCTCTCGCAGATCACCTACCGTCAGTTCACCCAGTTGTTCGAGCAGTCCCAGGCCGAGTACGACAAGGTGATCGGCACGGACGACCCCGACCTGTCCGGCTTCCGCGCGTCCGGCGGCAAACTGCTGACCTGGCACGGTCAGGCGGACCAGTTCATCCCCACCCAGGGCACCGTCGCGTACCGCAAGCAGGTCGAGCGGAAGATGGGCGGCTCCGAGCGGGTCGACGACTTCTACCGCCTCTTCCTCGCCCCGGGCACCAACCACTGCGGCCTGAACGGCACCGACGGCTCGGCCGACGGCCTTGCCGCGCTGACCGCCTGGGTCGAGCACGGCAAGGCCCCCAAGACCCTGCCCGCCGCCCTGGTCGACGCCTCCGGCCAGAGCGTCACCCGTGACCTGTGCAGCTACCCCGAGGTGTCCCGCTACAAGGGGCACGGAGACCCGAACGTCGCCTCCAGCTTCCGGTGCCTCCTCCCGCCCCGGCACTGACCTCGCCGCTACCGATCCGACCCATCCGAGAAAGGCCGAACCCCATGAGTACGCAGACGGCGACCGCCCCGACCCGGGGAGCGACGGGAGAACGTTCCTCTCTGCTGAGGCTGTACCTGGGCCGCGGCGTACTGGCTGTGGTGTGGGCCCTGGTGTTCGCCGGTGCCCATGACCCCGTCGACGCCCCGGCGATCACACTGCTGGTCGTCTACCCGCTGATCGACGCCGTGTCCTCGCTGATCGACCACCGCGCCACCCCCGACGGCTCCGAGCGCCGAGTCACAGCGTTCAACGGGGTGTTGAGCGCGTTCGCCGCCCTCGCCGTCGGCATCGCCGGAGCGGGCGGCGTGGAGCCGGTGCTCCACGTGTTCGGCGCCTGGGCGGTCGTCTCCGGAGCAGCCCAAACGGTCGTCGGCCTGCGGCGGCGCGGCCCCGAGCTGGGCAACCAGTGGCCGACCCTGATCTCGGGCGGACTGTCCTTCCTGGTCGGCGTCTTCTACAACATCCAGGCCGTGGGCGACAGCCCCTCGCTCGACGTGCTGTCGACGTACGCCACGGGCGGCGGGGTGTGGTTCATACTCCAGGCACTGCTGCTGGGCTGGAAGAGCCGCCAACTGCGCACCCCAACCGCCTGACGGTCCCACCGCATCCGTCCCCGGCTCGCGCCTCACGGCGCGGTCCGGCGACGAGTCTGCGGTGGTGACGCCGGTGAATCCCACTTGCCCAGGATATGCAGCACCGCCTGCGGGCTTGTGACCGGATTCGACCTGATGAACGAGACTGTAGGAGTAGCCGATGCTCTGGGCGAGACCTCGCTGGGTCAGGCCGGCGAGCTTTCGTGCGGCGGCAATGCGTGTACCGGAGTGCTCGTGATCACCTCTGGGCATCTTTGCCCTCTGTACCCGGCAGCCATCTGGAACAGTCCCCGCCGCATCCGCCGTGGCACCGGCGATCGCCCCGACAACCGCTTCGGGCAGAGTCGGTTGCGCGTCATGGATCACGGGGGGTTGGGGTGGGGGGTATGACGCGCACCATGTACCTGTTCGCCAGCGCCGCGCCGCCCGTTTTCGACATCGCTGGGGTGATCGACGATGCTCAGCGGCGTGGCTGGGACGTGTGTCTGGGGCTCACGCCGACTGCGGCGGACTGGCTGGACGGCAGCCTGGAAGGGCTGGCGGCGTTGACCGGGCGGCGTGGCCAGTCCGAGGGCGGCCCGGTGAGCCGGGTGTCTGGCCGCTGGCCGAGGTCATTGTCTTTGTGCCGGCGACGTTCAACTCGGTTTACTCCTGGGCGTTGGGGCTCACGCGCCACTTTGTGGTGGGGGTGGCTGCCGAAGGCATCGGCAGGGGTATCCCGATGGTGGCGGTGCCTTGTGTGAATGCCGCCTGTGCGCGGCATCTTCAGTTCGGTGAGAGCGTCGCGAGGTTGCGGGCGATGGGTGTGAGTGTGTTGTACGGCGACGGCGGCTTCGCCCCGAACCGGCCCGGGACCGGAAAGCCCGTCGGCTGTCCCTGGGACCGGGCGCTGGATACCGCGGAGGCTTTGGTCGGGGGATGACCGTTCCCATCGGGTGTGGCACTGCTGGTCCCGGCCACGTTCGCGGTCGCCGGGCCGGCTGACTGGGCGGCCCGTAACGACGGGTCGGCGCCCGGGGCGGCCCGGGTCGGGGGTTTGTGTGTTGCGGTGTAGGGGGGTGTCCTGCGATGCGCATTGGGCGGGGCGGCTGGGGCCTCGGGATTGCGCATGGTGAGCGCGGTCCCGCTGCGCTGCGTTGCGCACGGCGATGCTCGTTAAGGTGTGTTGCGCGAGGGGGTTGGGCGTGTCTTCTTGCGGATGGGCGGGTTTGCCGGCGGTGCAGCGGGTCCTGTTCGTTCGTGGGCCCGGGGGCTGCGGCGGCTGTGTGCGGGGCCGTATTGCCGGTGGCTGCTGGTGTGTGGTGGGCCCAGGGGGCGTTGACGGTGGCTTCGTTGATGTCCGGGGGACAGCGTTTGTCGACGGTTTTCGGAGGCAGCTAGTGGTCAATGAGCTCGGAGATCTTGAGGAGAAGTGACGGCACTGCCCTGTTCGTGAAGCGGGATGTCGGCGTGCACGCCAACGTGCCCGACTGGGGACGGCCGAGTACAGCCGAGCGTGCACAGGTCCAGGACGGCGCTCAGGGATGGACCTCGGTTGTCCCGCGTTTCGAGCGTCCACGATCGGCAGGCCCGACGGCGCCCCATGGCACGACTGCGCGTTCGCCCGTGAGACGGTTGCTGCCATGACTGTTGGCGTGCCAGGCAGCGAGGTTGTCCTCGAGACGAGTCGCCTGCTGCTCAGACCTTGGCGGGCAGCCGAGGCCGTCGTCCAGCGTGAGCTGTGGACCGAACGTGACCCACGAGTACCGCCGCACCGCCGAATCGGCGCCGACGGACACCCCACGGTCGCAGAGCTCGAGGATTCGATCCGCACCCACAAGGTGTGGTCGACCGGGTTGCTGGCGGTCGAACGGAAGGCTTTTGGTGACGTCATCGGCTACTGCGGGCTGGTCGACAGCGGGCGAGGGTCGGTAGGGGAACCGGAACTGGCATTCGAGCTGCTCCGCCGAGTCTGGCGTCAGGGATACGCGACCGAAGCCTCGCTGGCGGTTCTGGAATGGGCGAGATCATCTGGGTACGAACGTCTGTGGGCCACGGTCTGGGACTGGAACACCGCTTCTCGCCGAGTGCTGGCCAAGGTCGGGTTCACCGAGACCGATCGGAAGGAAGTCGACGCGGTGCACGGGACCACCCTGTTCACGACGAGGCGGCTCTGATACGACCGGACCAATCGGTGCTGTCCAGGCAAGAGACCTGGTGTCTCCCGAACTCATGAACATCATCCGACCGTGGTTGAGGGGGCCTCCCGTACTCATTGACGGGTGATGTCGTTACTGCTCGATAAGCGGTTCACGGGGAGTGCCGGGTGCGGCAGGGGCATTTGCGGGCGCGGCCGTCGGGGTCGGTGGTCCAGCCGTGGTCGCATTCTGTGCAGTGGGTGGGTTGTGGGGGGTGTGTGGTGGGTTGGGGGGTGGTGGGGGGTGTCCAGTGTTCGAGGTGGCGTTTGAGGTCGTACCAGGTGGGTTTGCGGGCCATGGCGGTGGCTGCCTGGGTCAGGAGCTGCTCTGGGATGCCGGTGGCCAGGAGCACTTGGGCGGTGTGGGCGATGCGGCCGGGGGCGAGGGCGGGGACGGGGTGGTGGTGGCGGTGGCGGGCGGTGGTCCAGGCGTCGGCGATCCGGGCGGCGGCTGCTGCGTGTGGGGTGCCGGGTGGTGTCCCTGCTGGTGTGGGCGTGCCGGGGTCGGCGGTGCCGGGGGTGTGACTGTGTGGGGCGGGAGCGGCTGCTTGTGGGCTGCCGGGTGCTGATCGGGCTGCTGCGGGCGCGTTGCCGGCGGCGTTGCCGGTGTTGTCGCCGGTGGGGTGCGGAGGCTGGGACGGCGGGCCGGTTGGGGGTGCTTGTCCGGTCGGGATGGTCTGTCTCTTCGGTGCCGGGGCGGTCGGGTGCCGGGGCGCGGTGGGTGGGGAGGAGAGAGAGGAGTTTGTTCTGTCTTGCTTGTTCAGTCTTGGTTCTTCAGCCGACGGGTTTCCGGTGGTCGGCTGACCGGCGGCCGGTTCACCGATCGTCGGTTCACCGACTGCCGGTTCACCGACTGCCGGGAACCCGTCACTCGGCCCGGCCTGCGCGTCTTCGGTGGTGTCGCTGGCGGAGTCCGGGGCAGGCAGGTCCGTCGTGGCCGGGTGGGGGGCCGATCGTGCGGTGGGGGAGTGGGTGGGGGCCGGTTCCGGCGAGGCTGGTGCTGGTGGGGCGGGCTCGGGTGGGGGGATGTGGCGGTTGCGGGGGTCGAGCCAGGCCGGTTCGACGCGCACGGCCCGTGTTCCGGTCGCGTGGGCCAGGAGGTGGTGGACGTCTTCTCGGCGGTGGGGCAGGCCGGAGACGGAGAATTCGGTGCGCCATGTGCCGTCGGTGGCGTCCTGGATTTTGAGTTTGACGATGTAGCCGCAGGCGACGAGGTTCCGCATGGCTTTGGTGAGGGCTTCGCGGCCGGGTTTGCGGGTGTGGGCGAGGGCGGCGATGGTGAAGTCCGCCCTGTCGGGCAGGCGCAGCGCCATGGTGAGCAGTCCGACGTCCAGGACGCTCAGGCGCTGGTCGTCCACGGCGCGGTTGTCCACGGCGACGAACCGTGGGGGCCGGGCGGGTAGTTTCCTCACGGGCCGTCACCTGTTCCCGCGGGTGTGGCCGTATCGGGTGTCTGGGGCGTCCGTCCCCGGTGGGGGAAGTGTCCGTGGTGCGCGCCCGGGGGCGCGGTGTTGTGCCGCCGTCCGGCCGCCTGCGCCGGCGTCCGTTGTCCGGGCGGTGGTGCCCGCCGGGTGACGACCCGCGGCGGCTGGGCCTGTCAGCTCGCGCTGCTCGAGGTCGGTGGGAGCCGCGCCCTGCTGGGCCGCGGGAATTCGTCCCGGCCGGGCATCGCGAGCCAACAGGGGCCGGTCCCGTTGTGCGGACGGGCCAGGCTCGCACGAGCCGTCGACGGGCAGGCGTCTGCCCCGCGAGGGTCTGCGGCGTGGGGTGCGGGCGGGTCCGGTGTCCGGTTCGAACACGGACCGCACGGCGAGCGCCAGTGGCCTTCGGTACGGGCTGGGTATGCCCGTGCCGGTGGTGCGGGCTTCGGTGACGGTGGCGGGCAGACGTGAAGCGGCGGCCATGCGGGCTCCCGGGCGCATCGACGTGGGTGGGTGTCATCCATGAAGCCCGGTGGCACTCACCGATTCGCTCACCGAAAAGGGGGGTGACAGATCACAATTCGGCATCACCTGCAGTCGGTGAGTGACGGCACGTCACCGGTGAGGAAGCCGGGTCCACTCACCACCGCAGGTCACCGCGCCGGGCGGGAACTCACCGCTCCCCGGCCTGCCCCTCACCTTGAGCCGGGCGCCGCGACATGGCGGCCCGCGGCTGTCGATTGCCTGCCGGACCACTGGCCGTGACAGGCCCGAGGCGTCGCTCCGGCGCGGCGAGACGGCGGGTGCGGATCTGTGCGCGGACCGCTCGTCTGCGACGGTGAACCCCGCCGCGCAGCGCCAGTCCCGTCGTCTCCTCGGCGACCGAGGCAGCCGTTCCGGGCAACGGGGGTTCGGGAACAATCGATCCGTACCGAACCCTGTTGACCCCTCCGTCCTGTATCCGGACGTCGCGGCCCGTGGCAGTCTCGCCGCCGCGCCGAGGGCCGCGGCGGAAGGCCGTCTCGGCGTTGTTCCCGTCCGGTTCTCGGATCTGCTCCATGCGGTGGTGTCGAGCACTGTGCCGGACCGTGAACCGCTGGAGATCAGTGCCCGGTCCTGGGAGCGCCGGTGGTCGCTCCGGGGCACGGACTCGTTCCAGGGCCTGCCCTTGATCGACGGCACGACGGACGGAGCGACCTGGCGGCGATCGCGCGTGCCGCCCGGGCGTGGCACGGGCGGGGCGGCCCTGGACGACATCTGTCGGGCGGCACCCTTTGTGCACCTGACCGGGTGGCTCGAGGTGCCCGACCGCGATCCGGTGCGATGGACGGAATCGCAGTGGAGGAGCCTGCGCCGGGAGGCGGCTGAAATGGAGTACGTCTGGCGCGAGACGTACCAGGCCCTGATCGAGGCGGCGTACGCCGAGCCGGCCCTGCGCGCTCTCTACCCGTTCACCAGCCACTGGGCCGGCCGGTCAGGGTTCTGGACCTCATCTGACGGGCGTCACGCCTGATGTCTTGCCACTGCTGGGGCCTGCAAGGATGGTTTGATGATCAGCGTTGGACGTGCGGCGGAGCTGGCCCGGGCCTTCGTGGAGGAGGATCCGCTCAATGCCCGCGTGCAGTTGGTGCCGATCGAGGGGCATGTGGCGGTGGTGGGTTCGGTGGCCTACTTCGGCTATCAGGATCGCCGCTGTCTGGAGACCGGTGACCCGTCGTGGATGGTGATCGGTATCGGCCCCGTTCGGGTCGATCTGGAGACGGGCGAGTGCCGGATGCTCGGCGCCGTCGAGGCCATGGGCCTGGACCTGTTCGAGGTCGACGGGTTCGAGCTGGTCGGCCCGGGTGGCTGGCGGCTCGTCCCGCCTGAGTTGATGGCCGCTTGGCGGGCCGTCTTCGATGGCGAACCGGCTGCCGCGGACCTTGCGGCGCGTTGTCCGCAGTGCGGCGCGAGGGAGCTCCACCGCTGGTACCGGGTGGACGGCCCGCTCGACGAGGTGTTCGACGGGGTCCGCGCCGTGGCCTACGGCTGGCGTACCGAGTGGTGCGCGGCATGCCACCTGTGCCACGAGGACGGCGACAGCTTCGTCCCGGACTTCTGGCGGTCGCCGTACGACGTACCCGAGGCGTACGACGTGAAGTTCGCGCCCCGGTATGTCGAAGCTGCTCGCCAGAAGGAGCTGGAAGCCAGACAGGAGCGGTGAGTTCGGCTGGTCCTGTTACGGCGCGGCTTGGGTCCCCCTCAGGTTGCAGAGCGGCGGTATGGCGTCACCTGCCGTCCCGGTGGGGGTCGTAGCGGGCTCAGGGGTGCGGTTTGGCGGAGGGCGGCGAAGGTCCACATGCGGCCGCCGGGGGCCAGGGGCTGGTTCTTGGCGTTCTGGCTACGACGAGGTGGCTATGGCCTACCGCTGGGGATATCACCCGCCCTCACTACTGAATGTGCACACCGAACGACTCGGGGCGATTCTTGGTGTGGGCTCGCTGCTGTCCATGACAGCTCCTCTCTCCTGGTGGCGACGCTGCCGTGTGGTGCGAGCTCCTTCCTGGAGGTGACGCGTTGTCTCGAATAGCCGTGTCTCGGGCGCCCCTTTGGCGTCGCCGGGGCGGTCTGCGTCTTTGGGCGGTGTCCGCGAGCGTCGTGGCCTTGGCATCGAGTGTCGTGACAGGTGAGGCGTACGCGGAGGGTCGCCCCACGCCACGTGCGGCGGAGCCTCACGCCTACAGCGGTTCCCTCTACCCGTGCCGCTTCTTCCCGTACCCGGCGGGCTACTGCCTGAGTCGTCCGGGCCGTCCCGGTCCTCCGGGACCGCCTGGGCCGCCTGGGCCGGTGGGTCCGCCCGGTCCTGCCGGGCCACAGGGGCCCGCCGGTCCTGCCGGTCCTGCCGGTCCTGCTGGGCCGCAGGGTGACGCCGGAGCAGACGGTCCGTCCGGGCCTACAGGTCCTGTCGGGCCGCAGGGGCCTACGGGTCCTGCGGGGCCGAAGGGCGATCCCGGTTCGCAGGGGCCGGCAGGCCAGACTGGGCCAGCGGGTCCGGCTGGGCCCCCGGGTGTCGCCAACGCCCGTGTGGTCGTGGGGTCACCCGCCATCTTCGCTACTGTCAGTTGCCCAGCGGGGCAGGTTGCGCTGGGCGGTGGCGGCATCGTTTGGTACGGGGGCGCACAACCCGCTGACGACGTCTATCCCGACCACCAATGGAGGCGGGTCGAACACGGGCGAGCTTGCGAACGGCTGGTTTGCCAGCGCCGGCGTTAGCGGCGGTGAATACACGGCATACGTGATCTGCGCTCCCACGGCGTAACGCGCTTCGGCTTCGCTGGTCGATCGAACGGAAAGCCGTGGGGTCCGAGTTTCCCGGCCCCACGGCTTTCCGTACTCCTGACGACCGCCTCCGTCAGGAAGCCGACTTCTCGGGCCGGGCGAAGATCAGTGCGACTGGGGCCAGGCCCGACGGCCGCCTGATCCTGGTCGCCGAGGACGGCCGCCGACTGGAGCCTTGCCGCAGTGCTGCGGGCTGCGGCGGAAGGCCGTCTCGGCGTTGTTCCCGTCCGGTTCTCGGATCTGCTCCATGCGGTGGTGTCGAGCACTGTGCCGGACCGTGAACCGCTGGAGATCAGTGCCCGGTCCTGGGAGCGCCGGTGGTCGCTCCGGGGCGCGGAATCGTTCCAGGGCCTGCCCTTGATCGACGGCACGACGGACGGAGCGACCTGGCGTCGATGGCTCGTGCCGCCCGGGCGTGGCACGGGCGGGGCGGCCCTGGACGAGATCTGTCGGGCGGCACCCTTTGTGTACCTGACCGGGTGGCTCGAGGTGCCCGACCGCGATCCGGTGCGATGGACGGAATCGCAGTGGAGGAGTCTGCGCCGGGAGGCGGCTGAAATGGAGTACGTCTGGCGCGAGACGTACCAGGCCCTGATCGAGGCGGCGTACGCCGGGCCGGCCCTGCGCGCGCTCTATCCGTTCACCAGCCACTGGGCGCTGCGCTTGTCGGCCACGACCCGCCCGCGGCTGACGGTTGTCGGACCGTGCCTGAGCGCGTACGGCGATGGCACGTACGGAGTGGGCAGGGGCATCATCGGCCAGGACCTGGGCGTCTTCACCACGGCCCGGGAGGCTGTGGCGCTGGCCGTGCACCACCTGCCTGACGGTCTGGCTCCAGTCGCGCTCGGCGGATGAACCTGTCCGGCGGTCGAGCCGTGCGCCACGGCTGCGGCAGCCTCCTGGCTGCAGCGGGCTTCGCCGGGAGCCTGCACGCATCACACCAGGGACGTGATCGGCGGGACGGGTTCCCGGCGGTTCAGCCGGTTGGGGTGTAGGGGTCGGTGAGGGTCATGGGGGTGGCGGAGATGTCCAGTGCTTGTTGCGGGAAACGGTCGCCGGCGGTGTAGTAGCGGGCTCGGGTGCGGCCGACGGGGGTGAGGACCTGGGCGGTGACCAGGTCGCGCAGGTCGCGCTGGGCCTGTTGCAGGCTGAGGCCTTCGGCGCTTTCGTAGCGGGAGCGGCGTACCCGTCCGGCCATGGCGACGTCGTGGAGGGCGGTGATGGTGCGTTCGTCGAGGCCGGTGTGCCGGGCGAAATCGGCGAGTGCTTCCCAGACTTTTCCGGCCCGGGTCAGCCGGCCCTGTACGGTCTGGGCCTGCTGGTGATAGGCGGTCAGGTTGAAGCGGATCCAGCCGGCGACGTCCTGGTCGGGCAGGTAGTGGGCGCCGCGCCGGGCGAGTTCCCGGTAGTACTCCCAGGTGTTGCCCGGCCGCCCGAGCCATGCCTCGATGGAGGAGAACTCCGGAGCCAGGACGCCTTCTCGCGCGATCATCAGGGTCTGCAGTGAGCGGGACATCCGGCCGTTGCCGTCGGCCCATGGGTGGATGGACACCAGATGCAGGTGCGCCATGGCTGCCCGGACCAGGGGGTGGCTGGCGTCGTCGGTGCCCAGCCAGTCGACCAGTTCCTGCATGAGCGCGGGGACTGCCTCGGCGTCGGGGGCGGTGTAGGCGGCGATGCTCGGGTCGCGGGCGTCGGTGACGTAGCCGGGGCCGCGACGCCACTGTCCGGCGGGTTTGCGCGGACTGTGGCGGTGCCCTTGGAGCATCCAGTGCAGGGCGTTGAGGAAACTCTTGCTGTAGGTGAAGTCGCCAGAGTCGTGCAGCGTTTGGATGTAGGTCGTCATGCGCTGGTGGGCGAGGGTCTCCTGTCGGTTCTCCTCGGACACCTCGACGTCCCGCTCACCCTCCATCAGGTCTTCCACATCCACGGTGGCGACCTTGAAACCCTCGATGGAGTTGGATGCTGCCACGGCGTCGGCGGTGAGGAACTTGCGCAGCCCTTGAGTCCATTTGGTCGTGGAGCGGACCTGGTGGCGCAGGGCCGAGCGCATCTGGTCGATGTCGCCGAGCACTCGCTGGTCTTCACCGGTGAGGGAGGGCGTGGGATACAACATAAAGGAATAATAGAGTGATGCAATCATTGCGTCATGGCCGCGGGGCGCCCGCACAACGACGCCGCTGTGCCCGCCTTCGCAACGCCTTGCCGGTGCGCTGCCGCTCCGGGGCGTGGTGCTATGAGGTGGCACCAGGTAGCACTGGGTGGGTACGGTAGGGATATGACAGCACAGCCGGAGATCACCCAGCGCGATCTGCGTACCAGGTCAAAAGAGATCATGGACGCTGTCCAAGACGGCCAGGCATTCGTCGTCACGCGGGACGGTCACCGTATCGGTGAGCTGGTTCCGCTGCGGCGGCGTCGCAGGTTCGTTCCCCGCGGCGAGTTCACTGCCATGTCGAAGGCTGCCCCGGATGTGTCGCTGGAGGCGTTTCGCGCCGACCAGGAAGCCACCGCGGACCAGGAGCCGAGTGATCCCTATGCCCGCTGAGTATCAGCAAGGCCTGCTGGACACGAACATCATGATCCTGCGCAGATGGGTGGACCCGGAAGAACTGCCCGCCGAGGTCGCGATCAGCGCCATTACCCTGGCCGAGTTGTCGGCCGGCCCTCACGAGGTCCGTAGGAACAACGAGCAGGACGACTACGACGAGTACGCCGAGCGCGGCCGACGCATGGACGTGCTGCAGCGCGCGGAGAACGAGTTCGATCCCATTCCCTTCGATGCGGAGGCCGCGCGCATCTACGGAAGGGTCTGCGCCGCCGTGATCGGGGCGGGCCGCAAACCCCGGCGTCGGGTCGCCGACTTGATGATTGCCGCGATCGCCATCGCTGAGGACTTGCCGTTGTTCACCACCAACCCGGACGACTTCAAGGGCTTGGACGATCTGCTGACCGTCGTTCCGGTCACCCGCCCCGTGGTACTGCACGACCGCTGAACGGCCGCACGCCCACCACAGTCGTTCGAGGCCCCGGATCATTCAGCCTCCTCCGGAGGGGCGCGATGCCGCCGTGGCCGCATGTGCGATGATGCCCAGCCGGGAACGGCAGCCTCGGTGTCCGGCGTTTGGTCTGCTCACCACCGCAGGTCGCCGCGCCGGGCGGCAGCTCACCGCTCCACGGCCGCCCCCCTGACGCGGATCTTACGCCGCGACGGGCTTGCGGGTTTCCTCGTGGGAGGGCGAGTCAAGGGCGTGTTGTCCGGTGCGACCGTGCGTGCCGCAGACTCGTTGCCGTCGTGGAGATCGCCTGTGTCCTCCCGTGTCACGGGCCGGAAGATGCAGTCGGTTCTGTATGCGGCTGTGGGGGATCGAGCACTACTGACACCTGCGGCATGAGCCCGCTGCGCGACTGCACCTCGGGCACCTGGAGCACGGGTCCTGCACGGACCGGCTGCCGCCGTGGCCGTGTCCCTGCCGTGGGTCTGCCGCGGTTGAGGGGGCCCCGGGGGGTGTCCGGGCGGCGGGCCGGAGTGTCTGTCGGCCCCTGCACTCTTCCCTACATTGCCCCCTACGCCTTCCCCTACGGTGAACTTCCCTGCCCGGTGCTGTATTCGTGCAGGTCAGCGGGCATGTGCCGGGCGGCGGTGGCGGCGACAGCCCCTTTGCTCGTGTCGTTGTCTGTCAGTGGTGGGTGGTGGAGTGGTCGTGGCGGGGCTTGTCGATGGGGCCCTGGGTGCCCGCCCGGCCCCCTGGGGTGTGCGTGCGCGGCCGCCAGCCGCGCCGCCCCGCGGGCGGCCCGGGGAGCCGGTGCGGCCTCCATCGGGCGGCCGGTCGGGATGTCAAGCGGCGGCGGGAGAAGGGGGAGCAGGGTGACAGGGAGCAGGCGGTGGCCGTACGGGTCGACGGCCCGGGTGCGGGGCCTGGTGCTGTTGGCGCTGGGGGTGGTGAAGGTCGCAACGGCCGGACAGCTGCGACAGCTGGTGCTGCCGGGAACGGCGGATGCGCAGACGGTCCGCAACGCGTGCAAGGACCTGAAGGCGGCCGGGCTGGTGGAGACGGTGGGGTCGGCCAACCGGCCCGGCCGGTCGGGCAAGCCGGTGGCCGAGCACGTGTGGAACTTGACCACGGCCGGGCTGGCGGCCGCCGCCGGCGAACTCGGCCGATATCCCAGGGAGATGGGCGGTACCGCCCGGGAAGCTGCGAAAGCCGGCGCCGCGCACGCGCTGAAAGTGACCGACACCATCGACGCGTTCCGCCAGTCACCACCGCAGCCCACCCACCCCGTCCCCCGCCGCCACCCCCGTCTCGCCGGCGAAGCCGGGCCCGTAGCCGGCACCGGGGCCGCCCCCACACCCCCAAGCGCGGGTCCTGGCACCGGCACCGAGCCCGACCCGCCACTCCAGCCGCGGCTACGGCTCGTAACCGACCGGCCGCGCGGACTGGGCACCCTGCGCGGCTGGACGACCGAAGTGATCCTCCCGGTCACCGGAACCTTCACAGCACCCGGCAGGGGCAGCCTGCGGGCCGACGCGGTGCTGACGGCACCACAGGACCAGATGCCCGTGCTGTTCGTGGAGGTCGACAACCACACCGAACCAGCAGCTGTACTGGCGGACAAGATCGCCCGCTACCACCGCTTCTTCCAGCGCACCGCGAACGGCCACGGCGTAGGGGACACCGTCCCGCTGTGGTCGACACGGTGGGAGGACTCCGGCCGCGGGGCTACCCGCCGGTGGCGATCGTCTTCACCCGACGGGTCAACCCCCAGGTACTGCAACGCCGCATCAGCGACGTCGCCCGCCTCTCGGCCCCTTACTGGCAGGGCACCTGGCAGGCCGGCCCGTACACCGACGCTTCGGGCAAGCAGGACGGCTGGCGCGGCTACGACCGCACGGTGCCCGTCCTGGCCACCACCTTGGACCGGCTGGCTGCTGATGGCCCGTACGGCCCGGTGTGGTGGCGCTTCGGCCACAGCGTCCACGAGGCGCTCACCACCGCCCTGGACAACCCATGGTGATCGCTGTGGGGCCGCCGCGGTTCCTGGCCGGGCGGCTTGGGGTTCTCCTTCGGTGCCCACTTGGGTGCCCCGCACCCTGGGAGGGGAGGAAACCCCTGGTCAGCCCCCGAAATCGGGCGGTTCCGGGATTGTCACAACCTTTTTATTGTCAGTGGAGGAGGAGACCCTTGGGGCTCCCGGGGGTCCGGGGCCCCGCAGGGGGCGCTCGGGCCGCTGGGGCCGTAGGGATGGTGGGGCGTCCGGCCGGGGGCCGGCCGCGACGGGAAGGGGGCGGTGCTGATGGCGGGCAGACGCAAGACGAACCCGGCGGGGTCCTCGAACGATCTGCGGGGTGATGTGCTGCGCGTGCTGGGGGTGTTGAAGGTCGCCACGGCCGATCAGATCCAGCGGATCGCCGCGCCGCACCTGTCGTTCCGGCACACGGACAAGGAGACCCCGTCGATGCGGAAGACCGCCCGCACCGCCGCGCACGCCGGGGCGCTGTCTGATCTGCGCAAACAGGGCCTGTCCGAGAACGGCGGGGTCACCACGGGCGGGGAGACCCTACGCAACCTGACCGTCAAGGGCCTGGAAGCCGCCTCCCACGAGCTGCGGCGCCCACTGTGGGAGATGGGGGGCCCGGCCCGCGGCGCGGGCAGCACCGGAGCACCACACCCGATGTCCGTCAACGAGACCGTCATCGCCCTGCTCCGCCCGAGGCCGGACGTGGCCCTACTGGCCGGTGAGCCGCCCGAAGCCCTCGCCGCGGCGCAGGCCGCCGTCAAGTCCCCGCCTGGTCTCGGGAACATTACTTCCTACGCCACCGAGGTCCCGCTGCCGGCCACGGGCACGTGGAACGCGCCGGGCCGGGGCGGCGCCCAGGCCGACCTCGTGCTGACCGCCCGGCAGGACGGGGTGCCGCTGCTGTTCGTCGAGGTCGACAACTGTCACGAGAGCGCCGAGGAACTCGCGGACAAGCTGGAGAAGTACGCGCGGTTCTTCCAACGGCAGGTGAAGGACACCGACGGGCAGGAGCGGCCGATGTGGCGGACCCGCTGGCCCGCCCCGGGCGGCCAACTCGGGTACGACATGCCGCACCCGCCGGTGCTGCTGGTCTTCCACCGCATCGGCGCCCGCAACCCGGACCTCACCGTCCCCCGCCTGACCGACCTGACCCGCCACCTGTGGCAGGGCACGTGGCACCGGGAGGACGGCTTCCACACCTACGACGGCAAGATCCCGATCATCGCGACCGGGCTGAACAACCTGCGCAAGCACGGCCCCACCGGGCCAGTGTTCCTGCGCTTCGGCCGGACCGACATGCAGAGCCTGACCGACGCGATCGGCAACCCCCGCAAAGACGCCGCCCACGCCCGCGCCCGGGAGGCACAGATCGCCCGCCAGGCCGCAGCCGAGGCCGAACAGCAACGCAAGGCCGAGAAGAAGGCAGCCGAGCGCGAAGCCAAGCGCCCGGCCTGCGCGCAGTGCGGGGCGAAGTTCCCCGACACCCGCTGGAAAGCCGCCCGCAGATCCCCCGAGGCCAACACCCACTGGCACCCGAGCCTGTGCGAGGAATGCGAAAGCCACGCCAGAATCGCCGCGCTCCAGGCCGAACAGGACGAACGCGAACGCCGCGAGCAGGAAGAGGCAGCAGCTGCTGCCGAAGCCGCCCGCAAGGCCGGCCGCTGGCTCGCCCGCTTCCGCACCTGACCCGGGCAAGCCGAACGCGCGCGGGGCAAGCTCGCCATCACCGGGGGCTTGCCCAGCGCGCACGCTCGTGAACACGCCGAGCGTCAAGCTGCAACCGCCGAGCAGGGCCGCCGCCGGGCCGCGCGAGAACTGTGGACAGGGCACGCGAGGACAGGACCGGGTGAGGACTCCGGCCCCTGCCGACAACTGTCCCGGAGGGTAGCTTCCACCGGTGCCTGGACGGTGGCCTGCACCGTAGCGTGCACAGGTGCACCGAAGGTAGCGCCGAAGGTAGGAACGCCCGTCTCCGGCTGAGGAGTGTTGCTGCTGGTCAGAACCCGTGGGCAAGCCGGTACCGGACGGCGACACCTCTCCCAGCAACAGTCTGGGAGAGGTCTGGGCTCCACAAGAGCGGGCCGGCGTGCCGGGCGGGGGCGGCCCGGGGGCTCCCCGGACAGACGCGAGGCCCCCGGGAACCACGGGGAGAAGTTCCGGGGGCCTCGCTGTGCACTTACAGTCGCGGTGCTCAACGACCAAGCCGTGCGAGCGTCACGCCCAAAGGCTCTGAGCGTCTGTGCAGTCATAGGGTTGGGGGCTGAAGCGCAAGCGTGGCCTGTAGCGAGGGGGAGCGGATGGTGGCGGGTGTTGGTGCGGTGCGTCGGGCAGGAGCGCCGGGTGGGCGAGTGGCATTGCTTGCCAGTCCGTTGCTGGGGCCGTCTGTCTGGCAGCCCGTGGCCCAGGCGCTTGCCCGCAACGGCGTGGAGGCCGTTTCCGTCGCACACCGGGGACCCGCCCCGCGCTGCGCTCGTGAGGTGCTGGAGCAGTTCCTGGGGGCGTTGGACGAGGACGTCGATTGGGTCCTCGTCCCCCACAGCAATGCCGGGCTGTATGTCCCGGCGCTTTCGCGGCACCGCCGGGTAGCGGCGGCTGTGTTCGTTGATGCACGGCTTCCGGAGCGTGCGCCGTCCTTCCCGATGTCTTCAGCGGCATCCCTTGCGTTCCTGGCCGACAAGACGGACGAGAACGGGCTGCTGCCCCCGTGGAGTCAGTGGTGGCAGGACGACATCGCAGCGTTGTTTCCCGACGAAGAGACGCGTGCGCGGGCCGAACAGGAGATGCGCCGGCTGCCGCTGGCCTACTTCGAAGACTCCATGGACGGTTCGAACCGGGAAGACCTTCCCGGCGCCTACCTGGCTTATGGCGATACCTACAAGGCGGAACGTGGACAGGCCGCGCTCTGGGGATGGCCGGTCGCCACGATCGAGGGCGAGCATCTGCAGATGGTCATGGATCCCGATCAAACAGCACAGACGATCATCAAGCTCATGCAGGAAATGGGCGTCCTCCCCGGGCACTGACCATGAGATGAGCACGGTTTTGCCGTGGAGAGGCTGACCTCCAGGAGGGCACTCAACAACTCGACAGGCTGGGCCTGGCTGTCCCCTGCCCTACAAGGGTCGGGCTGGGGTACTACCCGTGCGGAGTCCCGGCCTGGCCTTATGCAGGTGCGCTCGCCTCTCGGGTTGTCGCGGGGGCGGCGAGGATGTTGCCGGTTTTGGTGCGGTGGTAGACGACGCGTTTGCCGATCCTTGTCTTGTCGACGAGGTCTGCATTGCGGAGCACGGCCAGGTGGTCTCCGACGGTCCCGAGGGACAGGCCGAGGTGGGCGGCGAGTTCGCTGGTGGTCGCCGGGCGCCTGAGTTCGTGGAGGATGGCGGCGCGCCCCTTGCCGATCAGGCGTCCCAGGGCCTGGCCAGGTGCTGGGTGGGCTTGTGTGGGGGCGGTTCCGCGGGCCGGGTAGACCAGGGCATAGGAGGCCGGGGGCCTCTCGCACAGCCACGTGCCTGCGGATATCGCGGCGATCGGGACGAACTGCATGCCGTCCTGCCCGACGACGCGGTCGGGGGAGGGACGGTCGCTGAAGCGGATGGCGTCGGTGCCGACCCAGGCGCTGCGGCGGCTCATCTGCTGCAGGGCGCGGGGCCAGCCGTAGGCGGCCAGGAGCCCGGCCCGGTAGGTGACGTCCCGTTCCAGCAGTGCCCGGCGACGGGCCCAGTCCGGGGCGACGTGGGCGGTCCAGATGTGCCGGAACAGGGCGGCGGTCCTGGCGGCCAAGGCGCGCCCGGCCAGCCAGCGAAGGTCGTGCTCCTTCGAGCTGTGTGCCGCCGATTTCTCCAGTTCGCAGCGCACGGTGCTGTCGGGTATACGGGCTGTCTGTGCGAGTTCGCTGTCGATGGTGGTGTGCATGCCCGCAGTGGGCGGGATCACCACGTGGCCGGGCATCCACGTGGTGGAGGTCAGCAGCCCGACGAGGCCGCGGGCGAAGGGGTCAGCGTCCAACCCCGCCCGGAACGCCGCTTGGTGGCGGTCACGCCAGGGAGCCAGCCACGGATCGGCGTACGACGCATTCAGCACCATGATCGACGCCAGGGTCTCCGCCAGCGGCGACAACGAGAACCGGGACCGCGACAGGGCCAGGGAACTCAGCCGCAGCAGCGTCATCTTTCGCCTCCCGCCGAAACGATAGCGCCCGCGCCTGCGCCTTCCCCAGACTCCAGCCCGTGCTCCCATCACTCCTCCTGCAACGGGACTTCCGCTGGTTCTTCACCGCGCAATCGGTGTCCCAGCTCGGTACTTCGATGGCGCCGGTCGCGCTGGCCTTCGCGATCCTGGACGCCTCCGGAAGCCCCGGCGACCTCGGCATCGTCCTGACCGCCTACATGGTGCCGCTCCTGCTGTTCCTCCTGGTCGGCGGAGCCACCGCCGACCGCCTCCCACGCCGCACGGTACTGACGGCCGCGAACCTGGGCTGCGCCCTCACCCAGGGCGCCGTCGCCGCCCTGCTACTGACCGGCCGCTACGCCCTGCTGCCGGTGGCCGCCCTGGGCTTCAGCAACGGCGTCCTGGCCGCGTTCACCACCCCGGCCCTGCGCGGCATCGTGCCCCAACTCGTCCCGGGAGACCGGCTTCGCCAGGCGAACGCGCTCCTGAGCTCCGTACGCAATACCACGAAGATCCTCGGGCCGAGCCTGTCGGGCGTGCTGGTAGCTGCGGGGGGCGGGGGGCCGGCCATCGCCTTCGACGCGCTGACCTACCTGTGCGCAGCGGCATGCCTGACCCGGCTGTCCCCCCTCAGCGCTCCACCGACTGCCCGCCGTTCCCCGGGTCTGTTCACCGACATCCGCGGTGGCTGGGCCGCCTACCGCCGCATCCGTTGGGTCTGGATGGTGTCGCTCGCCTTCTGCGTGGTCAATGGGGTGCAGGTCGGCTCCTGGCAGATCCTGGGCCCTGTGCTCACCCGCCAAGTCGATGGCGAGGCGGCCTGGGGGTTCGTGCTCAGTGCCCGTGGCGTGGGCTTGCTGGTGATGAGCGCGCTGATGTACCGGCTGACCGTCCGGCACCTACTGCGACTGGGTCAGCTGGCGAGCGTGCTGGGCGCACTGCCACTCCTGGCGCTGGGCGCCCACCTGCACGCCCCCTGGCTGATCGCCGCCGCCTTCACCGCCGGACTGGGATCCTCCATCGCGTCCGTCGCCTGGGACACCTCACTACAGGAACACGTCCCGTCACACGCGCTGTCACGCGTGTCGTCCATCGACGACCTGCTGTCCTACATCGCCATCCCCGCAGGCCAGTTGAGCGTCGCCCCGCTCGCCGACCGGTTCGGAGGATTCCACGTGGCCGCGGCGGCCGGCGTCGTCTACGCCGCGGCGGTCGTGACCCCTCTGGCCTCCAAGGCCGTACGCCGCCTGCCCCACGGACAGGGCGCCAGCAACCCCGTCGATGGCGGCACCGCCACCAGGCCCCCTGAACCCGTCAGTACGTAGGTGCGCACCATTGCCCGGCAGCAGCGCTCTCGTAGCGCAAGGGCTGGGCTGGGGTCCCTGCCCAGCCCTTCCTGCGTGCTGCGGCTGCTACCAGCGCATGCCGAGTGCGTCGAGTTCGGTCCGTCGTTCCTGGGTGAGCTTGTCGGCTCTGCGGCGGGTGTTGTCGAGGAACTGGCCCAGCTTGATGTCCGTGACTGTCCCGTCGGGCTCGGTGAGCTGCTCGACGTGCTTCCGGGGCACCTGCAAGGCCCCCTCGCGGGTGTGGAACTGTCGGGCGGCTCGGAGGTTGATCGCCCACTTGTCTGCCTGTGTACGCGGCGTCTGCGGCCTCTCCGAGGGGTCCGCCGGGGTGAGGTGGAGCATGTTCTGAAGCATCCAGGCCTGCGCGGGCAGCAGCTGCTCCCACCCGATGCGCTGCGCCTGGACCCACGCGCCCAGGTCTTCGCCCTGCACGCTCACCTGTCCCGGCTCGGTCGGGAGCGGCTGGCGGTCCTCGATGATCCTGCGGCACAGCCGGTAGCTGCGCTGCCAGGCCACGGGCCAGGACGGGCACCAGGACGGGTCGATGGCCTCCAGGGCGTCCCGGCGTTCTTCGGTGAGGGCGCCGGCGGTGGAGCCGACCGGCAGCCCTTCCTCGCGCCGCTGCTCGATGGTGTTCGCGAGCCGTCCGGCGGTCCGCTGGTTCTTCAGCCAGACCCCTACCGGGTAGTCGTTCCAGACCGCCGTGGCGGGCGGCAGCAGATGACCATGCTCCGCCGCCCACTGTGCCGCCGCTGACAATCCCTCGGCGAAGGCGACGTCCCAGTGCGACCACACCATGCCCAGCTCATCCAATTCAGCGGCCCGCTTCGGCTTCATTCCACCCGAATTGAAAAACCTCCGCTGATCCGCGATCCACGTTCCCAGAGGAAAACCAGCGGGGTCCCAGTCCTCCGGCGTGACGAAAGCGTAGGGGACTTTCAAATCCCCGTTCTCTTTCACATACCGGGTTGCTGCCTGAATCCCGGCACGCCAATAGGTGTTCTCCGGCCGGATCACACGCAGGCTCATGAACCGGGCCAGAATCGCCGGGTCACGCGGCGTGGAGAACGACAACAGGCCCTGCGCCGGAGCCGACAGACCGCTCTCCCCGCTCTGCTCGCCTTCTCCACCCGGGCCACCCGGACCGCCGGTTGCGGCGCTCTCAGCAGCCGGCGTCTTCGTGGCGCGGCTGGGGGCTTGCTGCTCCGCCAGGCGTTCGATGGTCTCGGTGTCGTGCGAGCGCAGTGCGGCCATGACCTTGGCCAAGCTGTTGTAGCCCTTGGAGGTGAGCATGGCGTCGGGGTCTTCACCGGGGGCGAGGAACACCGGCACGACCAGGCTGGCGACTTTGCCTTCTCCGGGCTGCATGCGCAGCGCGCGGCCGACGATCTGGAGGATGTCGACGGCCGATCCGCGCACGTCCCCGAAGAACACGCTGTCGCAGCTTTTGGTGTCGACGCCCTCGCCGAGGACGCGAACGCTGCTCAGCAGCCGCAGTCGCATCGGCACCAGCTCCCCGGCATTGCCTTCCCCGACGGGGTCGGCGAACGTGGCCAGGGTCTGGCGCCGGTGGGTGGGGGAGTGCTCCCCGCACAACCACGATGCCCACACCCGATCAGGCTCCGCATAGGTCTCGGGGTCGTCCTCCCACAACCGTCGGGCGACTGCCGGCACCCCGGCCGCCATCGCCTCCGCCTCACTCGTGCGGTAGTGGAAGGTCAGCATGCGGCGCAGGCCACGGACGGCAGCGGTCTTCACCGCAGCCGTCTGCAGCGCCGCAAGACGCGACCCGCGCACGGTGTCGGAACGCGACTCCATCCCCAGCAGCACCGCCGCCTGGAGCTCCGGATCGGTGACGTCCACACACACCACCTGATACGCCGCGACCAGCCCCCGATCCCGCGCCTGCGACAGCGTCAACTTGTAAGCGACCGCCCCGAACAACCCCTCCGGATCGTCCTCCATCGACGCCACCAGCACCGGCCCCGCACCGCCGTCCTCGGGCGCCTCCCACACCCGCGGCGTCGCCGTCATGTACAACCGCCGATCAGCAGGAATCCGCGCGTTGTCGTGGACCGCAGCCCACGGCTTCGAACCCCGACCACTCGTACGGTGCGCCTCGTCCACGATGATCAGTGACCAGGGTGAAAGGCCTGCTGCGTGGGCCCGTTGGAGGGCGCCCATGCCCACCGAGGCGTACGTGGCGAACACCGTGACGGTCTCCAGCCCGTGCGTCCACGCCACCAGCTCGTCCACGTCCGTCGTGCACGCGAACGGGGCCTCATCGGCCCGCAGCGAACAGATCCCGTAGAACGCCCCGCTACGGCCGCCGGCACGCCACGCGGCCGCCATCTGCGTCAGCAAATCCAGCGTGGGCACCAGCACCAAAACCCGGCCCGCCCGCAATTTCCGCGCGGCCAGAACACCGATGAACGTCTTTCCCGAACCGGTCGCCGCAATGACCTGGGCCCGCAGACCCTGCGCAGGCATTTCCTGACCCGGAGCCAATTCCAAGGCTCGCATAGCCGCATCAGACGCCTCGACCTGATGCGGCAGCGGATCCATTTCTGCTTTCTCGGATTGATGAGCGACGGTTGTTTTTCACTGGTTTGCGTCGTGTGTTTTCACTGGTGCGGGTTGGGGTGGTGGGTGTGGGGGGTGTCGTGGGGTTGGTGAAGGGGGCTGTCGTTTCGCGGGTGGGGTGAATGACGGTTGTGTGGGGGCGTGTTGGGTGGTTTGGGGTTCGGGGGAGTGGGGGTTTGGTTACGCTCGGTGGGTGGCTTCATTTGCGGGTGATCCGCGGCATGAGCGTCTTGTGGGTGTTTTGGTTCCGTTGCTTCGACGGTCGTGTCCGGCTGGCGGTGGCGGGTTTGGTGGGTCGTACGAGTTGCGGCTGGGCGCCGACGAGGCGGAGGCGTTGGGCGGAGTCGGGCTGATTCGTTCGGCGATGCGTAAGGCGGCACGGTCGTTGGGCTGGTCGCGGTTGCAGACCTACGGTGGTTCCTACCCGCAGGTTGCCGTGGCGGGGGTGGTGGATCGGCGGGAGGTCCCGGAGGAGTTCGCCGGGGTCGTCGAGGACTACCGGATGGAGCGGATGAGAGCCATGGCTGAGGTGATGTCGCAGACGCTGCAGGACGGCAGGCGCAGGTCGGTGCCGGGTTCTGTGTTCGTGACGACACAGGAGTTCCGTGCTGCCTTCGCCGAGAGCGTGCCGGGGTGAAGCGGGAGCGGGCGACTCGGCTGCTCGAGGACGTGATTGCTCGTCTTGAGCAGGGCGGTTGGCCGCTGGGTCTGGTGGACGAGGTGTACGTGTTCGGGTCGTACGCGCGGGGCGCGCTGGATCCGGGGGACGTCGATGTCGTGGTGGAGCACGGCACGGACAAGCGGTGGCTGGGTGAGTCGCTGCACGCATCAACGGTCGCGATGCGTATGTGAGCATGCGCCAGGCTTTGCGTGGCCGCACCCGAGGTATCGCCTTCCAGTTCCGGGGGCGTGATTCGTTGCGCGCCGAGGGATTCGAGTTGTTCTTGCTGTGGCGCAAGGGCGAGTCTTTCGCACTGGCCCGGGAGCGCCTGGCCTCTTTGAAAGCGGATCCTTCGGCGGGCCGGGCTCCGCGAGATCACATGCTGGCGGCGTTCGAAGGCATGGAAAGCCTTGTCCCGAGGCTGGCGAGGATCGAGCTGTTCAACCGTCATGAGGCAGGGCGCATCACGGTGACGCCGCTCACGCTCCGCGACGAGTTCCCCGCCGACGAGGAAGCCGCCCTTCATGTGAGGCGCCGGTGGGTGGAGACCAGTCCGCTGCGCCGGGCCGCGGCATGCGCGCTGGCCACGCTGGAGGATCAGGGCATCGACCTGGGCGGGGTCGTTCTGCACGGTAAGAGGCTGTTCGGCCGCCGCCAGCCCGAACGCTGTTTCGTGGATCTCGGCTGGAACAGCTTCTGGCACATGGGGCGCCGTCTCGACGCTGGCGTGAGCTGGCTGGAGGTCATGCGCCCGCACGTGACCAAGCCCATGGACGCGCTGTTCATCCGGCCCGTTCCGCGCTGACAGACGCCAGGTCCCTCCAGGGCAGACGTGTCAGCGGCCGGTTGGCTTTTCCCGCTCGTGGCCATCTCAATTTCTCTCTGTGACCGCTGCCCTTCCCCTGCTGATGGCCACTTTGTGCACGGAACGTGAGGTCATCCTCGCCGGTGCTCGCCCCACCACGGCAGGATCGGTGGCAGGTCGCTGAGCCCGCGCTTTGGCCGTTTCGGGATCGGTGACTGGCCGTCGTCTCCTTCCCAGCGGCGTGCGTATTGGTCGGGGAGGCTGCCCCAGCCCCAGTAGGGAACCGGGTGGTCGGGGACCTCGCGGAGTTCGTCGAGCGGATCGATGTGCTTGTCCGCCACCGTGCAGAGGTGGGCCCAGTCGTCGCCCATGTCGAAGACGTAGGCGAACTGCTCGCCGGCTTGCAGTCTGTTGAGCTTGGTGGCGTGGCCGTCCACGGTGTTGTCCGGGGCGTCGCCGTCCCACCAGTCCTGGGGGCTGACCCTGGTGCCGTCGGAGAGCGTGAACAGGTGCAGGTGGGCCAGGTCCCAGCGGCCGAAGGCGAGATCGATGGCCGTGGCGAACTGAGCGAAGGAGTGCGAGCGTGCGGCGGCCAGGACCCGGCCGGGGCGTGGCCATAGATGTGCTCCGTGTCCGGAGACCAGTTCCACTCGGATGGACAGCCAGGTACGTGCCACGACCTCAACTCCTTCATGTGCCAGGTCCGCGAGCCGGCACTGAGGCTACTGAGTGTGACTGCCGCGTGGGGAATCGGGCTGGCCGTACGTGAGGGAATTCGTCCTGGCCGCGACGGGCATACGCGTCGTCGGTGGCGCAACCCCAGCTTCTGGATTGCCTTCGATCGTGTGGCGGGGGTCGGCGTGTTGGCCTGGATGCGGCGGGTCGTGGACATCTCCCACGTGGGGCGGTGCCTCGATTCGCCGGGGAGGGGATGAGTAGTGTCCGGTCAGGTCCTGGCCTGTGACGATGATCCTCCCGGCCGGTGGGCGGGGTCGGGTCGTGAGGGTGCGGTGGCCCGGCTGCTGGCGCTGGACGCCAGGGGAGAGCTGACCACCGGCCATGCCCGGCTGGTCGCTTCGGCTTTGGGCGTGTCCTTGCGGACGGTGTGGAACTGGGTTGCCGTCGGCCGCAGGGAAGGACGTCTGTCCCCTCGCGGTCGCTCGAGGGTGAAGGTGACTGCTGATCTGCGTGCCCGGTTGGCGGTGTGGGGCGGGAACGTGGCCGCGGTCCACCGGGAACTGGTCGCCGAGGCCGAGGAAGCCGGCGAGGCGGGGGCGGTGCCGTCTGTGCGGACATTGCAGCGCGCGGTGCGCCTGGATCTGTCGGCGGGGGAGCGGGCTGGCCTGCGGGCGGGGGAGGCGGGCCGGCGTGGTCATGACGTGTACGGGAAGCGTCCGCTGGTGCGTCGCAATGCGTGCTGGGAGGGGGATCACAAGCGGGTCCCGGTACGGGTGGATGTCGAGGGCCGGGCGGTGTGCCCGTGGGTGACGTGGTTCATCGATGTCGCGACGAAGGTGATCGTGGGGGTGGCCGTCACTCCGCACGAGCCGGCCCGCGACGCCGTGCTGGCGGCGCTGCGGACAGGGATCAGCCGCGCCGGTCCCCATGGGCCGTGGGGTGGGCTGCCGGCCGTGGTGCGGGTGGACCGCGGGAAGGAGTTCTTGTGCCGGGCGGTGTCGCGGGCGCTGGGCGCCTTCGCGGTCCCGGTGGAGGACCTGCCGGCCTACACGCCGTACCGCAAGGGCACGATCGAGCAGCTGAACGATGCGGTGGAGGGGATGTTCCTGGTCTCTCTTCCCGGCTACACCCGCCGTGCCCGCCCCGTGGGCGCTCACCGTCCCGACCAGGTGGAGGATCTGCTGTCCTTCGCGGACTTCGTCGAGGTGCTGCTGGGCTGGGTGAGGTGGTGGAACACGCAGCACCGGCCCACCGGCCTTCCACCGGGGCTGACGCCGGCGGCAGCCTGGGAGGCGGACCTGGCCCCGCTGGAAGACGTGGACGAGAAGCTGCTGGCGTTCTTCGCGCTGGAGGACGACGGCAGGGTGCGGAAGATCTCGACGAACGGGATCAGGTGGCGGCGACGCTGCTACATCGCGCCGTGGATGGTCGGACACGTCGGCACACGGGTCCGGCTGCGGTACCTGCCGCACTACGACGGGAACATCGAGGTCTTCTCCACCGACCAGCCCGGCCGCCATCTGGGCACCGCCTACCTCGCGCAGGAGGCGACACCGGAGCAGCGCAGAGAACTGGCCTCGGTCAGGGAGAAGAAAGCCCGCGCCTTGAAAGCCGACCTGAAGGCGGCGGAGAAGCTGCGCCGGACCCGCTACACGGCCCAGACCACGCCGGGCACTCCGCGCCCGCGGCGCCACGAGACCGGGCAGCAGGCCCGGGCCGAGATCGCCCGTGCGAAGGCGACCGACCTGGCAGCCCGCGCCCTGCCCGACCTGATCCCTCCCCGGGACCCGCCCGCCACCTGGGCCCGCCCACGCCCGGCACCCGCCGCCCCTGGTGCCCGGCGCACCCCGGCCCCGGGGGCCGCGCCGGCCCCCACGGCGGACGTGACCGGCACCGCACCCGCCCCGGACGGCAAGGAGTGACACCAGATGGCCACCGCTGAACGCAAGGGGCGCCTGCCCAGGGAACGCGAGGACCACTTCATGCGCCTGCCCGGCGCCCAGATCGTCTCCACCCGGGCACTGCTCACCGCAAGGGAGAACATCCGGGCCGCGATCGAGGCGAAAGCGATGATCTGCATCCACGGGCAGGCCGGCAACGGCAAGTCCTTCGCGGTCAACGCCTCCCTGCGCGAACTCGCACCGACACTCACCCGACGGATCCAGTTCCGGGCCCGCCCCTCCACCCGGGACCTGCGCCACGAGCTCTTCCACGCCCTGGGGCTCCAGGGCCGTCCGCCCTCCCACGCGATCGAGTTCGACCGGATACTGCGCGGCGCACTCGAGGAACCGCGCGTGCTGGTCTGCGACGAGGCACAGTGGCTGTCCAAACTGTGCTTCGAATACCTGCGCTACCTGTGGGACGACACCGACTCGGACCTGACGATCGTCTTCACCGGCGGCAACGGCTGCTTCGAGATGCTCCAGAGCGAACCGATGCTGGAATCCCGCGTCTACGCCTGGCAGGAAATCGGCGGCATGACCCTGGACGAGGTCCTCACCGTCATCCCCGTCTTCCACCCCGTATGGGCCGACGCGGACACCGAACTCATCGCCGTCTGCGACCAGGAAGCCGCACACGGAAACTTCCGCGCCTGGGCGAAGATCACCCACCACCTCATCGCCGGCATGAAAGAGACCGGACGCAAAGCGGTGGACGAGGAGCTGCTGCGCTGGGTCTACAGCAAACTGAACACGCGGCAGTTCGCCTGACCATGCTGACCTGCGACAACCCGCCCCCGATCACCGTCGTCCTCGACCCCGGAGACGACCTGGTCCACACCCGCGCCGCCCTGGCCGCCCATGCCCCCGCGGACGGAAGACTCACCGTCCACCCCACCCCCGGCACCGACTCCGCCCTCACCCTCGCCTACGACGTCCTGGCCGCCCTCGGCAAACCCGTGCCCCTGACCGGCTACCGTCAGCTCGACACCGCCCCAGCCTGGACCCTGGCCGCAGCCTGGATCCTCGCCACCCACACCACCCACCTGACACTGCTGCGCGCCCACTTCCTCACCCCCCACCGCCTGAACGCCCTGCTCCAGCTACGCCGCTGCACCGGCCTGAGACTGACGCTGGTCTGCCACACCCCGCACCTGCCCAGGTCTCTGGAACGCCCGCTGGCCGGTCTCCCGTACCGCATGGCGGAAGCCACCGCCCTCCTGCCCGACGCGGAACCGCCCACCGCGACACCGCCAGTCGGCGGATTGCGGCGCCCCCTGGCAGGCCGATGGCTCAACCTGCCGGCCCTGACCACGCTCACCGCCTTCGACTCCGCCACCGACCCCTGCCCGTGCACCCCGCCCATGGCGGCAGACCGCGACTACTTCCCACCCGTCATGCCGGCCATCACCGAGACAGAAGTCGCCCACCGCCTGCACTCCGCCACCGCCCACCCGCACCTCGCGGCCCACCTCGCCACCGCCATCTTCACCGCAACCTCCACCACCCAGCTCGACACCGCCCACCTCCACGACCTCGCCCCCGACGCCTCCACCCTCACCCTCCACGACGACGGACTACGCCAAGGCTGCATGACCCACCACGTCCCCACCTGGGCACAACCCCTACTGCTCGCCGCCGCGTACACATGGCGCATCGCCACCGGCACCAGCGGGCCGCTGTTCACCGACCCTCTGGGCAGCACCGGCCTGCCCCACCTGACACGCTTCGCCGAAAGCTGCAAGCTCCGCCCACCCCAGCCACCCCGCCCCAAACGACGCAAAGGCTCACGCCGCCCGGCGAAGCAGCAAGAGACGATCTGGCCGTTCAGCCCCGCCCACTACGCCCTGCCCTGGACCATGCGAGAACCCGGCCTCATGCACGGCTGCCCCCACCCGCCACCCCACACCCGACGCACCATCGCCGCATACAAAAAGGGATGGCCACCCCCGGACTACGGACAACGCCCGATCCGCCCACTGGGTCGCTGAATTCCCCGCTCTCATTCGCATTGCCGGCATGACCTACGGCAGCTCTGAGGAGGTCTCCGGGTACGCGGCTTCGCTGGCTCGCCGCTTTGATCCGCTGGGCGGATGCCTGCGACCGTGAGCCAGTCCTGTTAGCGCGGTCGGCTGCGGGGTGTGCGTGCTCCGGCACAGCCATTCGCCGAGGTGGCCGCCGAGTTCGCCTGCGGCTGCTCCGGTCTCGTCTCGTAGGGACGAACCGCAACGCGACTGACCTCTCGACTACCTCTGACGGTACGAAAGTGGAGTCAGGAGCGCTGACACGGTTCTCGATCGTGGAACAGAGCGAGCCGGCGTGCTGCGCGCCGCTGGCGTGCTGGCGACTGCGGTGACGGGTAACCAACTCGGTGATGGCGGCTGCGGCAGTGGCGTTTCTCTCCGTCCGCAGTGTCGCGTAGGAATTCTGCTGAGATCGATGAGGAATCTTAGAGCGGAATCTATTTGCACCGGAGATAGCTGCTTGCCGGGACGCAGGGACACGGCATAGTCACCTCCAGCCGCAGTTCAACTGGGAGGGAACACATGGCTGCTTTGGAACTCGGGTACTGCCTTGCTGACGGTTCGGCCAGGGCTCCTCGTATCGGTCCCCTGGACCGCGCGGAGGCCGTGTCGCTCCGGTCGGCAGGAGCAGGGGACCGGCCGGCACTTCACGAGGCCCTCTTCTGCGTGCGGGCGGATCTCGTCGAGGCCGTGAAGGTCCCGGGCTGGGGGCACTTGGGTGATCACGTGACCCGAGCGCTCGTATCCGACGAGGTCTCGTCCGCAGGGAAGTCTCTCGTGGTGGCGGGCGAAACCGTCGTGCCTGGCCGTGACATGCCGGTTGAGAACCGCGTCGTGCAGGAATGGGTCCAGGAGACGTGTGCCGCACGTAGGGAGCTCATGCCCCGTCGCATTGCCGGCCTTCGCGAGGACATGGTCTTCGGGGACGGACGCAGCAGGAACGAACTCGTACGCCTGGCCCACAAGCTGCACGTGGGTTTTTGCCTGACCCTGTCCGACACTGCTGAAGCTCTGAGCGACGCCGGGTACTACTGGCAGAGCAGCAGGGGGGATCATGAGCTTTCCAAGCAGATCATCCAGCGGCGGGTCAACGACGAGGAGCTCTACCTTTACGCCGATCATCCCCCGCTCGAGGTCGATGGCGTACAGCGCCGACGAGGCGGACGGCCGGATCCTCTGCCTGACTTGGACTGCATGGCCGTTCTCGGTCTGGATGAACAGGGCGCTGGCATGGCCAAGGCCCAGGACCTTGCGGCTCAATGCCAGCACACATGGGCCATGTACTACACCGTGGATACCGGTCGCCAACACCTTCGGTCTCTGCTGGAGATCGTCAGCGCTATCAGCTTGTTCCGCACCGTGTTTGTGACAGACCCCAAAGTTTTCGCGAGCTCTGCGGAACGGCAGGTCACGTACGCGTGGCTTCAGCACTTTGGCGTCCGGGTCCTGGAACAGGGCGTGTTGGTGAGCCGAGTCAGCGACGAGCCCGTCCACGAACGCATCCTCAGGGAGGGCACCAAACTCTACGCCGCTCTTCGTGTCCACGACTGCTACACCGTCATTGAAGCCACACGCTCCCTCGACTACGCCCGGAAGACAGCCGGACAACTCCGCAACGAGAAGCGGCTGCTGCGGGAGATCGCCCACCACCTCAACCGGGAGGCTCAGCCGACGAGTAAGCGCGTAGGGGTATGGGGCGTCAGTGCGGTCAAGGCGCTGTTGGACGGCGAGGCAGCACGATGACCACTCTGCGTCGAGAGGCCCGGCGTGAGCGCGCATTGGCGCGACTTCGGGCCGAGGCCGGAGTCACGCTGACCCACCACGCTCTGGCCCGGGCCCGAGAACTCGGCTTTGACGAGAGCGAAGTACTGCGATGCGTCATCTCGCCCGAACAGACCTACGGAGGCGGCCCCCATCACCCCGGCGGCCGCCGCATCTACCAGCTCCATGACTGCGCCTGCGTAGTCGACACAACGAGCCTCATCGTCGTGACGGTTCTGCTGCGCCAGGAAAGCCGCTGGCACCATGGTTTCCACACACGGAGCCGCACGCCGCCAGGCCGAGGTGTGCATCGCAGTGCGGTCCCTCTATAGGCCCGCACTGTGCGTAGCCAGCCCGCGCTGCAGCCGACCCGGATGAGAAGGTCTGCGACGCTGCTGCAGGCACGTTGAGTGGTCACTCCCGAACCGACCCACGCGCGGCTGACGTGCTGGCCGGTCTGTTCTGGGATCTGTCTCCGTGGGTGCGGGTCTGCGCGCTGGAGAGCCTTGGCCATGCCCGGCGTGTGGTCAGGTCGTCATGCCGGCAACCACAGACGGTGCTGGCGACGCGTGCGATCATGCTGGTCGCCGGGATGGCAGGAAGAGGGGTCGGGATGGCGGGGGTTCGGGTGACGGTGTGTCTGCCGGCCGAGGCGGCGGATGACATCCAGGGGGCACTTGCGCGGGCTGTCGCGCCTTTCTACAGCGACACGGACGACAATCCCGTGGAGCGTGGGATGTGGGACGAACGCCGTATCCAGGGCGGCAGCGACGGTCTGGGTTTCGCTGTCGCGCCCGGCTACTGGGACGACCCGCGACTCATTCACGACAACCCCGGGCGTGACGGCGGGCTACGTCCGAGCATTCCGGGCGTGTGTGCCGGGGGACCGCGGGCCCTGCTGGACTTCTCCCAGCCGCACCTCGCGTCCGAGCGCGCGGCCGCCGCCTCCTGGGACCTGTGGCACAGCCTGGTCACCCTGCCCGCCGGCCGCTTCCCTGGCGAGTTTCGTGGAGCGTTGGCGGAACGATCCGCAGGCATTTTCGGGTGACCGGTGGGGGGACGAGATGCTCGCCGCCTACCGGGCCCAGCCGCTGATCGCGGCGTACCTGGACCACCCCTTCAGCCTCCACATGGGCTTTCTGGCCTTCTTCGGACACGACGATCCCGACGAGCATCCTGTGATCGGTTACCAGGGAACGCGCGCCGAGTACATCCGTCGGTTCACCTCCCCGGATCCGAGGGACACGGACGTGCTCACCGTGGACGGCTGGTGGCTGGAAGGCGGCAGCCACGCCGTCCACGCCTCCTGCCACCCGGACCATTGCCCTCATGACCGTCCGGAACCCACCGTGTGGCCGGGCAGCGAGGCGTACCTCGCGGGCCTGCCCGGCGACACGATCCTCGTCCGGCTCCGCTGCCACGCCTGACCTGCACGCGGTCGAACTTGTGACCGGTCCTCCTGCCGTGGCGCACTCGGCGACCCCTCACCTACGCTCGGCTCCGTGCGGCGGAGCGCACGGTGCGGGGAGGGGAAACGATGGGCGAGACGACTGCGGCCGCCTTGGAAGCATTGGCCGTCGGGCTCGCGGACCCCGACGGTGACGTGGACGCCCTCCATGTCGTCGAGCAGCGGCTGGTGGCCGCCCGCGACACCGCTCTCGTCCCTGCGCTGGAGGCGCACCTCGCGGCCGCGGTGGATGCGGGGAACTGGTACGCCCGCGTCGTGCTTGCCAGGCTCCTGGTGCGCACGGCAGGCCGCACTTCCCTCCCGGCGCTGCTACGCGCCTACGCCCGCGACCTGGGCGATGACCAGGACTCCCTCACCACGGACCTGACCGTCCTCGTCCGAGAGGATCCCGCCTCGGCACGCGCGTTGTTGCTGGCGTGGACCGGGGACCGGGACCCGGACCTGCGGCGCACGGCTGTCTGGCTGCTCGGCTACATCCCCGACCCCGCCGACATCGCATGGCTGGCCCGCGCCGCAACAGATGCGGACGAGAAGGTCCGCGCCGCGGCCGCGGGCACGCTCGCCGGACATTCTGGCACCGACCCACGCGCGGCCGATGTGCTGGCCGGCCTGCTCTGCGACTCCTCCCCGCAGGTGCGGATCTGCGTGCTGGACAGTCTTGGCTACGCCCGGCGTCTGCAGACCCTGCCGGCGATCCGCGCCGCCGCCGACGACCGCGAGGCGCGGGTGCGTGCCTGGGTCGCTATCGCCCTGGACCGCTTCCCCCAGCCGGAGGCGGGTCCCGATCCCGGGACGGTGACCGTCCTCGAACGGCTCGGCGAAGACCCGGACGCGTACGTGCGCGAGACGGCGCTGGCAGCCCTCCAGCGGCTGCGCGCAGCGGGCACCGACTGATCGGACACGGCCGGGCGGAGTGCACCAGGGGACGCGTCGCTGCCGCAGGAAGCACCTCAACGGGTACGCGGACACCTCACCCGCAGGCCCGGGAGAATGCCTCGTATGAGCACCACCATCCCCACCGTCCCCGCCGCCTCGGATCCTGCGTCAGGGCGGGTTGTGTTGCGCCCTGATCAGCAGGCTGGTCTTGAGCGTGCTGTGCGGCATCTGCGCCGTCCGGGCACGCGGGGCTTGTACGTCTCCGCGTGTGGGACGGGTAAGACGCTGGTCGGTATCCGGCTGGCGGGCACGCTCGGGTCGCAGCTGACCTTGGTGGTGGTGCCGACGCTGGATTTGATCGCGCAGACGGCGCTGGCGTGGCGGAGGGACGGCCGGGCCGAGGCGATGGTGGCGGTGTGTTCGATGGACACCCGGGCCCACCCAGGTCTGGCCGAGGCGAACGTGGGCTCCACCGGCGACGCTGCCGGCCTGGCGGCGGTGCTGTCCGCGGTCGGCACGGGCGTCCTGGACGCGGTGACAGTGTTGTGTACCTATGACTCCTTGGACAAGATCGAGGCGGCGCAGCACTCTGGCCGTGCGGTGCCGCCGTTTGATCTGGCGGTCATGGACGAGGCGCACCGCATCGCAGGCCGTGCGGACAAGAAGTGGGCGGCCGTCAACGACAACACCCGCATCAAGGCCGATCGCCGCCTCTACATGACCGCGACGCCGCGGATTTTCGGTGGTCCGGATCTGGCGGAGTCCGCGGACGTGCGCCGTCCGCGCCGCCGCCGGTCCGCGGAGCTGGATGTGGATGCGTCGGCGAATTCGATGGATTCCGAGTCGGTCTACGGCAAGAAGATCTTCGAGTATCCGCTGGCCCAGGCGGTCTCTGACGGTGTGCTGGCGGACTACCGGGTGATTGTGCCGACCATCAGCGACGACGAGCTGCGGACCCGACTGAACCTGCCCACCACGGCGACCGCCCCCAGCCTCGGCCTCGCCCCCATGGCCGGGGGAGGGGATGCGCTGCGTACCACTGCCCTGCACCTGGCCGTGCTGAAGACCATGGCCGAACACGGCCTGAAGCGCGTCCTGGTGTACTTCCAGCTCGTCGCCGATGCGAAGCGGTTCACGCGCGAGCTCGGCCACACCCTGCGCCTGCTGCGCACCACCGCTCCCGGGCTGTGCCCGGACCTGGACCCGCTGACGCTGTATGTCGACGGAGACCACACCCCCTCCGAGCGCGCCGCAGTCTTCGCCCGCTTCGCGCAGGCCCCGTGCGCGGTCCTGGCGAACGCCAAGGTCGTTGCCGAGGGCGTCGACATTCCCAGCGTGGATGCGGTGGTCTTCGCCGACGTCTCCCGCAGCGTCATCCGCGTCGTCCAGGCCCTCGGCCGCGCCCTGCGCCAGCCCGCCCAGGCCGGCAAGGTAGCCAGCCTGGTCATCCCCGCCTACATCCCACCGGCCGCGAACCCGGCCGACATCCTCGGCACCCCCTACGAGCCGGTCTGGGCGATCGCCACCGCGCTGGCCAGCCATGACCATCGCATCGCCGAACGTCTCCCGAACAAGACCAACCGCCTCCCGCAGGAGACCCGCGAGCTGATCGCGCACCGCTGGCACTTCGACTTCACCGTCCAGCCCGAACGCATCGCCCGCGCCATGGATCTGGTCTCCTTCGACCCCCGCGCCGCCGAATCCCGCCCTCGCCGTGAAGGCCTCGCCTCCGCCCAGGCCTTCCATGACGACCACGCCCACCTCGACGTCCCCACCGACTACACCGACCCCACCGGCTACAACCTGGGCGCCTTCATCACCGGCATGCGCGACGCCCGCCGCACCGGCCGCCTCAACCCCCACGACCCCGCCGACGCCGCCTGGATCGCCGAACTCGACGCCCTCGACATGATCTGGGACAAACACGACGCCACCTGGCGCGCCCAGCTCACCACCGCCGCCGACTACCACGCTGCGCACGGCCACCTCGCCGTCCCCGTCACCGCCCCCGGCGGCACGTTCCTTGCCGAGCAGCGCTCGCTGGCCGCCAACGGCCGGCTCGACCCGGCCCGCGCCGCCGACCTCGCCGCCATCGACCCCCACTGGCGCCTGCCCCACGGCCCCGACTGGCACCGCAAATACCACCTGCTCCGCGCCCACCTCGCCGCCGGCCACAACCCCGCCGATCTCCAAGCCGACACCGTCATCGGCACGGTCAAGATCGGCCGCTGGCTCCACCGCCAGCTCACCACCTTCACCACCCTCGACCCCGGCCAGCAGCAGCTCCTGGCCGACCTCGGCCTGACCCCGGCCACCAACCCCCTCAAGACGCCCTCCAAGGCCCGCCGCACCTTCGCCCAGACCGTCCAGCTCCTCGAGCTGTTCATCGCCCGGGAAGGCCGGCCCCCCACCGCCCGCGAGGAGATCCTCGTCGACGGCGACACCGTCAAAATCGGACCCTGGCTCGCCAAGACCCGCACCAAGCACCGCACCGGCCAGCTCCCCGCCGACCACGCCGCCCTGATCGCCTCTCTGTTCGACGGCGACTGGACCGACGACACGACCCCCGTCAGCCAGTTCGCCTGAGGGGTGTTCACGAATGGGGATGGCCAGGCGGGACAGAGACAGTGGAAGATCGCTTCCCAGTTAGCCGAAGATCGTTACCCGCTGACGGGGCGGCCACTCGATATGCAGTGGAGTCGGGGCGGCCAGCAAGGCAGAGTGGGACGGTGAGTGAACTGTGGGCACATACCTTGACGTGGGCAGATGTGAATCCGGCTCGACATCCGTTCGAGATGGACGACGATGCGGCGGAGGAATTGGCGCGCCTCGTCGCGCCCTTGCTGCCCAGCGCTGAAGTCGCTCGTGAGGACCGCTGGCGTACGTTGAATCCCGTCACCGAGTTCCTGGCCGACAGGTACGGCCGATGGGCTTGCGGATGGAACTGGTCGGTCGGTGAGGGCGACGCCGACGGAGGCGTCGTCGAGGCGTGGTGCTGTTCATCCGACTCCGTGACGACCCCGGATGCGACTGCCCCACTGGTTGTTGCGGCCCTTCAGGAATGGCGCGGCTGGCTAAAGGACCTGGCGGAACGGTTCGCGGACCTGGCTCCGCCGAAGAACACCCCGGTGACCTCGACGGACCTCTGGTACTGGGAGCGAGCATGCACCCGCCTGGTCACCGTAGTGGCTGACCGCACCCAGGCCGAGAGCGGCTGGTACGGGCACTGCATGCAAGTCCTCCGATGGTTCCTCGCCTACAACGGCATCGACGAGGCCCAGGCCGAGGAGATCGTCACGAACGCGGTCGGCGGCCGGTTCGGCAGTTGGATCGCACCTGACGCTCAGGTGGTCGACGCGGTGAGCTCGCGGTTCGCCACAGGCGTGAGCGACATCAGATGACTTCCGGCCCCGGCCAACCGAAGGACAACCTCGCCGACTGGCTGCGCATCCGGCCGGAGATCTCCTGGCCATCCTGCCGCGGCGCATCCCCCGCCTCTGGAGCACCGGCCCGGGACAGCTTCCGCAACTGCTTCATGGCAACTCGAGGCGGCCGTGACAGCGAGGAAACCGCCCGGGTCCTGACCGCCCTCGACTTGGCCCTCGCCGACGCAGAGCAGCGCAGGACGCTGACCTTCGCCCTCATGGCGAAGTGGCAGCGGATCGTACTGGGCCACGACCTCGTCGACTTCCGCACGATGCCGGCCTTCGCGAAGGGCGGACAGGAGCGCTACGGCCTCACCCCCGATACGCAGGCGCTGTTCGAGCGCTGTCTATCCGAAAGCGCTCAACCGAATCTGCCCCTCCCCTCACGCGCCGCCCGGACCTACCTCGACATCCTCTTCTTCCATCCGTTCGAAGACGGCAACGCCCGCGCGGCCATGCTGGCGTTGGCCTTCGTCCTGGCACGCGAAGGCGTCCTCCTCGACCAGGTCCACCCACTGCAGACCACCCGCTGGGCCGACGACGCCGAAGGCGCGGCCGAGCTGGCGGTGCTGCTCGGAATCCTGATCACCGCGGCGGAACGGCGTCCGTCCCACGGGAGGCAGACATGAACGAACGCGACGTCCTGCTCAACGAACTCGCACAGGGGCTGCGCCCGATGTCAGAGGGCATCGAATGGTTCAACGGCCTCAGCCAAGAAGAGCAGTCCGAGGTGCTGCTGTTCCTGCGCCATCACTGCGTCCAGGCGCGCGTCGTCGCCCAGGACGCGCCGGAGAGCATCCGTCGTGCCGGGCTGCGCCCGACGCATACGCCCGCAGTGCTGATCTCACGAGGCCGGATCGACGAGCAACTAGGAAAGATCGCCGGCCTCGCGCCTCTCGACGAACGCCGCAAGGCCTTCAGGCTGCTGATCTCAGTGCTCGCGATTGCCGACGCGCGACGCCGTGAGCGCTTCTGCTTCGACGGCTGCAGCCACTGGTGGCACAGACTGACCGTCGCCTAACAGCCCAGCACTGCACCCCCTGAATGCAATTCCCAGCTCGAGTGGTTCCTCCAGAATGGATCAGCCCCACCAGGCGGAAAACCGGTTGGCCGGTGACCGTGGAGCCGGGATACTGCGCTGGGCGCCGCGGTGGGGGAGGGCGTGTGACGGTGTTCGTGTGCGCCGAGTGTGACGCTGTGCTGAGTGTTCCGTTGTCGCAGGTCGCGTTCCCCGCGCATGGCCGCCTGAGGCTGGGGCACGGTTTCCTGCCGGCGCTCATGGAGCAGGGCACGTATGCCGTCGACCCGGAACCGACCGGGCCGCCATGGCGACGCTGGTCCGATATCAGCGAGGAAGAAGCAGTAGCCCGAGGGGTGTTCGCGCCGGTGTCCGCGCTGTCCTTCGGTGACCCGGGGGCGATCGTCGTTGCCCCCGGGGACACTCGTGGCACCGTACTGATCCCGGAGCGCTGCGATGGCTGCTGCTTCGGACTGGACGGAAGGGACGGACCGAATCTCGCCTGTGAGCAGTGCGGGCAGCCCGTGGCGACCCGCATCGACGACTGCTCACTGTGGCAGGAAGTACGGTTCGCGCCGCGCGCCGTCCGCCCCACCCCAGCCCGGGACGCCGCACCACACACAGTGAACTGGCGGGCGCTGGCAGCCGAGGTACCCGGCACTCCACCGATCGACCCCTGCGGCGGCTGGAACCCACAATGGACAGCAGCAGCCGGCGTGACACTGGCCCACCTGGTAGCCGCCTCGGACGGCGCCCCCCTGGCCGTTCCGGACGGCCCTGTGGCGGACACGTTCCGCCGCACGCTCGACGCGCTGCTCCGGCAGGGCCGACCGGCGAAGACGGTGGCGTTGGCCGGGCCCGGACTGCCCGCTCCGGAACCCACCCCTGACATCTTGCTGGTTCCGCAGCATCCACGGACCGGGAAGGCGTGGCAGCCGCCCGGTAGTGCGAGGGCCGTGCCGTTGGCGGCCGAGGTGTGGATGCACCTGGCCTTCCCCAACGAAGGACTGCCCGTGCCCGCGACAGGCCGACTGCCTGACGGGGTCCTGCGCGACGATCCACTCCCGATGCACCCATGGGGGATGTTCCGGCCCGACTCGACACCGTTCCGCTACACCCTTGCGCGACTCCCCGCCGTCCGGCAGCCGTGGCTGCGCAAGATCTACGACGGTGGGTGATAGGACTGCGAGACCCCAAATCATTTGTATGAAGCAGCTGGCATTGCCTCGGGAACGGGCACAGGAGCCCCTCTACAGGGAGGAGGGGAAGACTCGGATTCCCAGAAACTTTTAAACGAAGGAAGCACTCGTACTCGCGAGCGGAACATCGGGAACATCCCATGCTGATGAGGCGTCAGGAGAGCCATAGCCTCACCCGGAAAACAGACGCACCCCACCGCCCGCTCCCCGTAGCCAGCTTGGCCCGCGCCAGCGGGCCACAAGGCCGCAGGCGAAGCCGAAGGCCAGTCAGGAGAGCGAAGCGAACCTGACCCTAAGTGGGCTGGAGCGAAGCGAAAGCCCACCACGGCTCGAAGAGCCGGCCGAACACAGTGAGGCAAGCCCCGCAGAGCGGGCCCAACTCGCGGACGAAGTCCGCGAGTACACGGACCGCGAAGCGGTCCGTCACCACCGAGCGAAGCGAGGTGGTTTCACTTGCACATCGCGCAGCGATGTGCTACCCGCTCCGCGGG